>CANHYD010000027.1 GCA_947464705.1 Verrucomicrobiota bacterium
GCCCGCCATGGATTGGCTCCGGGCCACCACTCGGTGACGCATGGCTGGAAACACGCCAGTTTATTGGCTCAGGCGTGGCGGTTGGGGGTGCCGGTGACGGTTCATCCCGGGATCGGATATGACATCATTTCTTGCCATCCCATGTTCAATGGCGCGGTGATTGGTCGGGCGGCCGCCCAAGATTTTCGGTCCTTTGCCGGAGCGGTGGAGTCGCTGGACGGGGGCGTGGTCTTGTCCATTGGTTCGGCGATCATGGCTCCCCAGGTGTTCGAAAAGAGCCTGAGCTGTGCCCACAATTTGCGGTTCCAACAGGGCCAGGGCCCGGTGTCCGGACACAGCATTTACGTGGTAGACCTTCAGGACGGGGGTGGCTGGGATTGGACTCTCGGGGAACCGCCTAAGACGAACCCGGCCTACTACCTGCGCTTCTGCAAGAGTTTCTCACGGATGGGCGGATCCATGCAGTACTTGCAGTGCGACAACGCCACGCTCGTTCACCACCTGCATCGAGAACTCGTGGGGTCATCTGGTAGCGTGTCTCCGGTTTCCGCCTGAGCTCCCCTTGGAGTTCCTGGAGAATGCCGAAGCCGTGGAGTTCCCCTGACTACTACTATCGCCCCAACGCCGTCCTGCAGTCCGAACACGATCCTGCAGTCCGAAGGCTTCCGGGGTAGGGACCGATCTCCGAGCGGTCCGCTTGGGGGCTGTTGACTTGGAAAGCTGCAACACGGGCAGGTGCATGGAGCGGCGCTTTCGGAGAAATCGCCCTACCAGAGCATCGGTGCTCAGCCCGGGCTGTCGGGTTTGTTCCGTCAGTGGTGATTGTTGGATTGATCCTGCGATCGCCATGTTGGGTAGGGACCGATCTCCGAGCGGTCCGTTTGGGAATACCGCGATCCTCCAGTCCGAACACGATCCTGCAGTCCGAAGGCTTCCGGGGTAGGGACCGATCTCCGAGCGGTCCGTCTGGGAATACCGTGGTCCGTTCAGCCCAATTACCCCCAACTTCGGGATGCACGCTCGGCTCGGTCCTTGACCCGTGTTTTGGTAAACGATTAGGTGACGGCTCATGAGAGCATTGGTCACCGGCGGCGCCGGGTTCATTGGATCGCATTTGGCAGAGGCCTTGGTCCGCCGGGGGCATCAGGTGGTGGTGTTGGACGATTTTTCGCTCGGCTCTCGCGACAATCTGGCCTGGATCCGCTCGGGCGATTCGGTGGAGGTGATCGAAGGCGACGTGGGCAATGAGGCCCTGGTGCGGCGCGCTGTTCAGGGTTGCGATTGGGTGTTCCATGAGGCGGCCATGCCCAGTGTGCCGAGGTCCATCGCGGAGCCGGTATCTTCGAATCACACCAATCTCACGGCGGCGGTCCAATTGCTGGAAGCATCCCGAGCTGCAGGGGTGCGTCGTTGGGTGTTCGCGTCGTCTTCGGCCATCTATGGCAACAACGAGACTCCCGCCAAACACGAAGGCTTGCCGCCGGAGCCGCTCTCACCGTACGCGCTGCAGAAATACGCTTCCGAGACCTATGGCCGGATGTTCCACCAGTTCCACGGATTGCCCACGGTGTCGTTGCGCTACTTCAATGTCTTCGGGCCGCGGCAGTCCTTCAATTCGCCGTACTCGGGAGTGATTGCCCGTTTCTGCACGCAGGCTCTTCGCGGGGAGGTACCGGTTATTTTCGGCGATGGCCTCCAGACGCGGGATTTCGTCCATGTGTCGAATGTCGTGGCGGCGAACATTGCCGTGGCGGAGGCCCCGGAATCGGCGGTGGCCGGTGGGGTGTTCAACATTGCCTGCGGTGAAGGCATCAGCTTGTTGCGGTTGATGGCGAGTCTGAATGCGATCACCGGGCAGCAGATCGTTCCGGGTCATCGGGAGGCCCGAGTGGGTGATGTCCGTCATTCGTTGGCCGACATCTCCGCGGCGCGCAACGCGTTCGGCTTCGAACCCAAGGTGGGTTGGGAAGAGGGGTTGCGGGACACGCTGAAGTGGTATCAGCCGTGAAGTCCTGAATCGACCGCTGCGAAACAGGCCGCCCAGTGGGGCGGCCTGTTTGCGTCATGGGCTTGGGTGCAGGCCCTTGAGGCGAGTCTCCATCGGGAGGCGTTGGGTCATTCAGGGCGATAGCCTTGCCAGGTCCAGACGAGGGTGTCGGCCAAAGTGAGTTCGAAGACCTTGGAGTCGCAGTGGCCTGTGGCCCGGCTGAAGACGTAGCGGTAGTGGTAGCCTTTGTCTTTCAGGGCTGCGGCGGTGCGCTCGCCGGCCATGACCCAGTTGTGATAAGTTTCTTCGGGGTCTTTGGCTCGGTTGTCGTTCTCCGAGACGTGGGTGAAGAGGCGTAGGGGCTTCTTTGGGCTGTTGGCAATGAGCTTGAGGCTGGAGTGGTATTCCCAGGCGCCGAGCGGGAATTTGGTCTCTTCGGGGGCGTCGTCGTCCTGCTGGTCTACAAAGGTGCCCGAATAGGCGATGACGCGTCGGAATAAGTCCGGCCGGAACCATGCCATGGTCATTGCAGCAGCGCCGCCCGAACTGCATCCCATGGTGGCGCGGCCCCAGGGGTTGCTGGTGATGGCGAGTTTCGGATAGGCGGCTCGGATGGCTGGGTCAGCCAGCACTGCGGGGAATACCTCATCGTTAATGAATCGCGCGAAGCGGTCGGACATGGTGTCGTATTCGAGGCCGCGCTCGCTGTTCTTGCCGTCGTTTCCGCCGTTTTCGATCGAGACCACGATGAAGGGAGGCAGGCTTCGTTCGGGTTTTTTTGAGATCGTTAGGTTGTCGAGGGCGTTGCGGACGAGCTTGAGTTGGCTGGGGCCATCGTGGGTGACCAGTACAGGAGCAGGGGTGCCATCCCGATAAGCGGCGGGGACGTACACAAAGATTTTCCGCTCGGTGCGGACGGCTTTTTTCGTGGGCTCCAGCGTGGTGTCGTCGCCGCGGAAGAGTTTGCTGTCGGCCAGTCGCATCTTGAATTCGAACTGCCGGCCCTTGGGATTGCCCCGATCGGTGAGGTCCGGGTCGATGGGATAGCTCGGGCCAACGACGTAGTGCCCATCACCCTTCGATCCGGGATTCTCGGAGCGCGTTCCGAGGAGGCAACCGGCACCCGTTAGCAGGCTCAGGATCAGGACCGGTATCACCCGGGAAGTGGACCACAATTGTAATCGGCTAGTGAGAGACATGGTTCTGGGTCTCGCCAAAGGCCTTCTGACTCAAGCGAAATTCGGTCCGTCCTGATGGGGGGGGCTTTTTTGGGGGCGCCAATTTCTGCCAAGGGATGCTTCAGGGGACAGGCTGTGGGGTGGGGACGGATTCGTAGGCACGGGCCTGGGGCTGGCCGGCGCGGGACCGGGCCTGCGCTCGCAGAAAGGCGCAGGAGGGTATGGGTTTTCGCGCTGCGCGCGAGGGGCTTGGGGTGTTTGCCTTCAATGCTCGCTCCGGCCCGGTCCCGCTGGCGCTGTTGGGGTGCGTGGGGGATATCTGCGTGTGGGGACAGGCTGCTGGGTCACTTTGGGGGACAGGCTACGGGGTGGGGCATACTGGGGTTACATTGGGAACCGGCTGCTGGGAGACACTGGGGACAGGCTGCTGGGGTAGAGAGGTTGCTCCTAGGGACAGGCTGTGGTGGTTCCGATCCTCGGCCGCTCTTCATTCGCTCTGGCTAACCGATGGGGGACTTTCGAACGGTGGGTCGATCCGGGAATTCCATTGGCAAACCCGCGGACCTGTCCCCGACACTTCGGAATGAAATCGATGACGGGGTATGGGCGGGGGGAATCCGCGGCGGCCGATGCGAAGGTGGTGGTGGAGTTGAAGTCCGTGAACCGGAAGCAATCGGAGTTGGTGGTGATGTTGCCGCCAGATTGGGAATCGCTGGAGAATCGCATCCGTGAGTCGGTGGCGCGGGTGGTGTCACGGGGGCGGTGTGAAATCCGGGTTTCGCTGGATGTTCCCGAAGGGGAGAGCTCGGGGAATCGAATCAACCGCGCCGTGGTTCAAGCCTACTCTCGGGAATGGTCCGAGGTGGCCGCTGAGTTGGGGCTTTCTGGGGCCGCGGCACAAGTGAGCTTGGAGTTGCTGGCGCGATGCCCCGGGGTGATGCAGTCGAAGACTCGGGTGGTGGATCCTGAGGCGGCTTGGCCTGGCACGTCCGTTGCATTAGCTGCGGCCCTCGAATCTATGGATTCGATGCGCCGAAGGGAGGGTGAGGCTCTGGAGCGGGATTTGGAGGGGCGACTCGGACAAATTCGCTCTGCCTTGGATCGAGTCCGGGCCTTGGCTCCCGACGTGGTGAGCCGCTATCGCCAGCAATTGGGGCAACGACTGCAAGCGGCCGGTCTGGAGGGGATTACCATCGATGACGAACGCATCCTGCGGGAACTGGTGGTGTTCGCCGATCGCTCGGACATCTCGGAAGAAATCGCCCGCATCGACAGCCATTTCCAGCAGTATGAAGACTGCCGGAAGAGCCGGGAGGCGGTGGGTCGCAAGCTGGATTTCTTGGCTCAGGAGTTTCACCGCGAGATCAACACCATCGGCTCCAAGGCCAATGACGCCCGGATCGCCGCCGAGGTGGTGCTCATGAAGACAGAACTGGAACGCTTCCGCGAACAGGTCCAGAATATCGAGTAACCGCTCCGTTGTTCGAATCCATGCACGCTTGCGCTCCGTTTCTGCTCCTAATCTCGGCTCCCTCCGGGGCCGGAAAAACCACGGTGAGTCAAGGCCTGATGAGCGCCAATCCGCGCATCGGTCGCATTATCACCTGCGCCAGTCGGGCTCCGCGGCCGGGTGAGGTTCATGGGGTGGACTACCACTTCTTCTCCCGGTCGGAATTCGAGGCGCGGATCGCCGCCGGAGAATTTTTGGAGTACGCGAATGTGTACGGGGAATGGAAAGGCATCCTCAAGGAGTCGGTGCAAGCCCATTGGGCTACGGGCAAAGACGCGCTGCTCTGTGTGGATGTGCAGGGGGCCGAAACGGTCCGCCGGGTGGTGGCTTCCGACCCGGCGTTGGCGGGTCGATTGGTGACGGTGTTCATTACGCCGGCGTCCCGGGATGAATTGGAGTCGCGGCTCCGGGGTCGGGATGCCGATGCGCCTGAGGCCATTACCCGTCGGTTAGAAATGGCTGAACCGGAAGTCGCTCGTTGGGCCGAGTTCGACTATCTCTTGGTGAGCCGCAGTCGTGAGGATGACCTGCGGTCGCTGCAATCGATCTACGAGGCCGAATGCGCCCGGGCTTCGCGACACACCTTCCATTGGGACCCTCGGGAGTCGGTTCCCGTGGCCAGCCTCAGGTCCTGAAATATGAATATCGTCCTCGGAGTCACCGGATCGATCGCCGCTCACAAGTCCATCGACTTGGCCAGCCAGTTGACCCACGCCGGGCATCGTGTGCACGTGGTGCTGACCGCCGATGCCCAACGCTTTGTCACCCCACTGCCGTTCAAGACGCTGACGCGCCAACCGGTGATCACCGACCTCTATGACGAGGAAGAAGGGTGGAAGCCGACCCACATCCGTTTGGCCGATGAGGCCGACTTGCTCTTGATCGCGCCGGCGACGGCCAATTGCTTGGCCAAGCTGGCTCATGGGTTGGCCGATGACGCCCTCACCTGCATTGCGTTGGCATTGCGTCCCGAGGCGCGTGTTCTCATCGCGCCGGCCATGAATGGCAAGATGTGGCTGCACCCGGCCACCCAGGCCAATGTGGCTCTCCTTGAGTCCCGGGGAGTTCAGTGGGTCGGACCTGGTGAAGGGATGCTTTCCTGCGGCTACGAGGGGCTCGGCCGCTTGGCCCCCATCGAAGAGATTCTTCGGGAGGTGGGCGTATTGCCCGACTAAGATCGCAGGTGGCGGAACGGTCCGCCGGTTCCACCCAACCCAACGCCCTCGTCCAGCCTATGCCCGAAGCCACTACAGCGGATGCCCTGCGCCAGCGGTGGCGGGGGCTCTTCGAGGTGTTCCAGGCCCCTCCGCCCGATCCAAGTCTCTTTCGTCAACGGATCCGCTTCGTCGAGCGCAACATCGGTATTTGGGTGAAGCTGATCCTGGCGCCAGTGATCTACTGGTTCCTGTTCAATCCCAATGCGTTCGGCAGTGTCTCGGTGCCGCGGGAGGATGTCTTGGGGTACCTGCAGACCTTCACCCTGATGATGACTGCGGTGAACATTGGTTCAGGAATTGTGCTGTGGGGCATGGACGAAATCTCCACACCGATCCTGGAACGGGTCGTGTCGGTGACCTCGCTTCTGGACACGGCATTCTTGGCGGCGTTGACCCTCTTCTGCGGCGGTTTTGATAGTGTCCTGTACTGGGTTTTCCTCGGCTTGGTCATCCGGAACGCTGCCATCATCCCGCGCTCCGAGGTTCAGGTATTGGTGAACCTGTTTGTCTGTGCGCTGTACGTGCTTTCGGGGGTTCTGGAGATGCGGTTGGGACTGGTGGAGACACAGGTTCTCGACAGTTATACGCCCAAGCTCGAATCCAGCGGGGGGCTCCCCGAAGCGGTGAACGAGCCGTTTGAGTCGTTGGTGCTCCGGGTGCTCTTGCTGCTGCTCATGACGGTGGTTTGTCTGGGTCTTCAGATCTTGATCGACCGCCAGCGTCAACGGGAAGCCGAGACCCAGGAGTTCGCCTTGAAGCAGGAGCAATTGGAGGCCGCCGGCCGTCTGGCCGCCGAGATCGCTCATCAATTGAAGAACCCGCTCGGGATCATCAACAACGCTGCCTACACCTTGCAGAAGACGGTCCGTGAGGGGAAGACCATCACCCAGCAAATCGCCATCATCCGTGAAGAAGTGGCCCGCTCCGATCGGATCATCACCGATTTGATGGGCTACGCTCGATTGGTGGAAGGGCGCGTGGAGCGGGTGACCATTTCCGAGATCCTGGAACAGTCCTTGGCCATCGCGCTCCCGCTCGGTGCGGGTTTTGCCATCCAGGTCCATCTCGATATTCCGCCAGCGTTGCCGGTGCTCTTAGGACAGCGCGGGCACTTCATGGAGATCTTCACCAATCTTCTGGTGAATGCCCGCGAGGCCCTGGGTCAAAGCGGTCAGATCTGGATCACAGCACGGCCAGCCCCGGATTATGCGATCCAAGTCACCATCCGGGATTCGGGGCCAGGGATCCCGGCCGAGGTGATCGGACGGATCTGGGAATCGTATTTCACCACCAAGGATCGCGGCACCGGTCTGGGCCTGACCATCGTCAAGCACACCACTGAAATGTACGGAGGTCGTGTCCGGGTGGAATCGGATCTTGGCAAGGGCGCGACCTTTACGATCACCCTTCCAGCACGCACCTTGATGAGACTGCGATGAAATTGCCGCCTTTGTTGGTTGTCGATGACGAGAAGAACATGCGCTTGTCGCTTCAGACGGTGCTGGAGGGGGAGTCGTATGAGGTTCGCCTGGCCGATTCCGCCGAGGTGGGGCTGAAGCTCATCCAGCAGGAGACCTTCTTCATGGTCATCACCGACGCCCGGTTGGGTGGCATGAGCGGCTATGAGTTTCTGAAGATGGTGGCCGAAAAACGGCCTGACCTGCCGGTGATCATGATCACGGCCTACGCCACGCCCAAGTTGGCTGTCGAGGCCATCAAGTCCGGCGCGACGGACTACCTGGCTAAGCCTTTCGAGCCGGATGAATTGCTGCATGCGGTCGGCCGTTGCGCCGAGCGGCACCGGTTGTTGACCGAGAATGCGGCCCTCAAGGCCCGCGCCGGCAGTGGTATCCGCATCGAGAATATCGTCGGTGATTCCCCGAAGATGCGGGAATTGCGGCAACTCATCCAGACGGTGGCGCCAACCGATGCCACCGTACTGATCTTGGGCGAAAGCGGCACGGGCAAAGAGCTCATCGCCGGGGCCATCCATTTTCACAGCCGTCGGGCCTCGGCCCATTACATACGGCTCAATTGCGCGGCCATTCCGGAGACGCTTTTGGAGTCGGAGCTCTTCGGCTACGAACGCGGAGCCTTCACCGGAGCCCATCGGACCAAGCGGGGGTATGTGGAAGAGGCTGATGGTGGCACGATCTTCCTGGACGAGATCGGGGACATGAGTCGTCCGCTTCAGGCCAAGCTGTTGCGTTTCCTGGAGGATGGCTCCTTCACCCGCGTGGGTGGGACTCAGGAGCTGAGGGTCCAGGTGCGTCTCATCGCGGCGACCAATCGCAACATCGTCGAGGCCATCAAGAAGGGGGAGTTCCGCGAAGACCTCTTCCATCGACTCAATGTCATGCAGTTCCGTCCTCCGCCGCTGCGCGAACGGGATACAGACATTGCACTGTTGGCTCGGAATTTTCTCCGGGTCTTTGCCCTGAAGCTGGGCCGAACTGTGAAGGATATCTCACCCTTGGCCATGCATGCACTGCAGGCTCACAGTTGGCCAGGCAACGTGCGCGAGTTGCGCAACGTGATCGAACGGGCCGTGATCCTTGAACCTTCCGAACTCATCCAGCCAGCGAGTCTCCCGGACTTCGAAGTGGAGTCCCGCTTGCGCGATGGTCCGCTCGAGAGGAACAGTGTTTCCAGGGGTGGCTCGTTGCCAGAGGCGCTTCTGCGCTTTGAAAAAGAGATGATCCTCGATGCTCTGGAGTCCAGCGGTGGCAGCTTGTCCAAAGCCGCTGCAGGGTTGGATTTGTCGCGGCACTCGCTGCGGTATCGCATGGGCCGACTTGGGTTGGGGGTGGACGGCGGCGTTGACGAAGACACGGACACCGGAACAGGCTCTCCCGTTCGATGAGTCCACTGCTTACCCATTCGATGCTGATGTTGGCCGACTCGACGGCGTCCCAGTTGCCGTCGGGATTCAATTCCGAGACCCAGAAGGCCTTCAGTGGTTCTACGGTTGCCATTTTCGCTGGGTTGGCGGTTCTGGCCGTTGGGGTGATTTGGGCCGTATTCTTTCGGAAGTCCGACAAGGAGAGGGGTCGCGGGGTCATCAACGAGTCCAAGGGTTCCGGCCGTCGCCGCCGTCGCCGTCATAGCAAAGATCGCCCGCGCAACCCGACTCTGGCCGACACCGGTGGGCTTCCTGCCAAGGGATCTGGGAATCTCAATCCGACGGAGCTGTGAATTCAGGCGTCTCGGAGCAGATCACGCGAAAAAGCGCCTCCAACCTGGCGCTGGCCTTCATTTTATTGACGCCCGAGAAGCGTGCGGCCATGTCGGCGTTGTATGCGTTCTGCCGTCAGGTCGATGACGCGGCCGACGAAGATTCTATCCCGGTGGATCAACGGCGGAAAACCCTCGCGGCATGGCGTGCGGATATCGCAGCCGCCTGTGAGGGGCGGGAACCCTCGATGGCGGTGAATCGCGAGTTGGCTCCCCACATCCACACCTACCGGTTGCCCTTTCGGTTGTTTGACGAACTCATCCTCGGGGTCGAAACCGACCTCGTGCAGACCCGCTACCAAGATCCAGCTGAGTTGGAGTTGTATTGCTACCGTGTCGCGAGTGTCGTGGGCTTGTTGAGCATCGAGATCTTCGGTTACACCGACCCGGCGTGCCGAGCCTATGCCGATGCGTTGGGCAAGGCGTTGCAATTGACCAACATCCTGCGCGATGTGGGCAATGATGCCGCCCGGGGCCGCATTTATCTTCCGCTCTCGGATTTGCAGCGATTTCGAGTGAATCCCGAGGAGATTCTCCGCTGCGAATGGTCGGAACGCTTCCATCAGTTGGCCTTGGAAATTGATGGGCGAGCCCGTCGTTTTTACCAGAAAGCCCGCGAGGTGCTTCCGGTCTCCGAGCGCGCCTCGATGGTGTCGGCCGAGTTGATGGGCAATGTCTACTGGCGTCTGTTGCAGCGCTTGGAGAAATCCCGTTTCCATGTCTTGGAAGAGACGCCACTTCGGCTGACTCGGGCCCGAAAAATCGGGATCATCCTCAACGCGGTTCTGCGATCCCGGTTGGGGCTTCGGGTCACCGGTTACGGTACCTAAAGGTTGTCGGACCGTCAGGAGCATCGCTCATGATTTCGAGACACGCTCCCATCCGGCTCATCGTCAACGCCGACGACTTCGGGATTTCCGATAGCGCCAATCGGGCGATCGAGCGCGCCCATCGCGAAGGCATCCTCACCTCGGCCAGCCTCATGGTGGCCGGCGAAGCGGCCGAAGCGGCCGTGCGGATCGCGAGAGCCAATCCCCGACTCGGCGTCGGTCTGCATTCGGTGCTGGTCTGTGGGCGGTCGGTGTTGCCCCCGACGGAGATCTCTGGGTTGGTCGATGAACGGGGCCGATTCACTGATCGGCCGGTGGTCGCCGGGTTGCGTTACTTTTTTGCGCCGGGGTTGCAGGAACAAGTACGCCGAGAACTTCTGGCCCAATTTGAGCGATTCCGTGCCACTGGGCTAGCCTTGGACCACGTCAACGGGCATCTGAACTTCCACCTGCATCCTGGGGTGTTCCGTGTGCTGCTAGATCATGCGAATACGCTGGGAATCCGCTCGGTTCGCCTCACTCGGGATCCATTGATCCAGAACCTGCGTCTGGCGTCCGGGGAGTACTTGTACCGGCTGTCGCATGCTGGCGTTTTCGGGGCCTTGTCGCGTCGTTGCGAGCCGTTGTTGGCCCGTCACGGGTTGCGTCATGCGGCCTGCACCTACGGTCTGCTGCAGAACAGCCGGGTGACCGAAGACTATTTGCTGCGGCTCTTGCCGGAGCTTCAGCCTGGGATCTGGGAGTTGTACTGTCATGCCGACGAGGATGCCCACCGGCATGAGTTGGAGGCGTTGCTCAGCCCTCGGGTGCGCCAAGTCATCGAGTCGCGGGGGATCCAATTGTGCCGTTATTCTGATTGTCTATGAGCCGACTGATCTTGGTTTTGCTGACCGGTCTCTGCCTGGAGGCCATCGGGGTGGTGTTCTTGAGCCGAGGCTTGAAGGAGATTGGCGAGATGGACCGCGTGAGTGTGTCGGAAATTCTGCGACTCATCCGCTCGGGCTTCACCAATATCCCGCTGTTGGTCGGCGTGGGTTTTGAGGCGGCGTTCTTCGGGTGCCTGCTGTACCTCATGTCGCAGGGTGACGTGAGCTTTGTGTGGCCCCTGACTTCGCTCGGTTTTGTGCTCACGACTTTGGCAGCGCGGTTTGTCATGCACGAGACAGTTAGCCCTCTTCGGTGGCTGGGTGTCTTCCTCATCGTCTTGGGAGCCGGGGTGATCACCTACACCGAGAAGGTGAAGCCCCAATCCGAACCAACTGCCGCGGTGCCGCAGCAACGTTCATGAGTCCATCCGCGAAGACGGCACGAGCCGAAGGGTTTCGCAGGGTTGCATCGTGGATCCCGATGTCCAGCCACGGGCAGGGGCAGCGGGCTCGATGGAGCTGGTCGACCGTGATCGCCTTCGGATGCCTAGCGCTGTGGCTCACGGGCATCGGGACCGGTTGCCAGACCCGTCCGGTCCAAGAGGTGCGCTGTGAATACCGCCAGACGCACATGGGGATGCCCTTTCGAGTCGTACTCTATGCGGCGGATCAGGCCTCGGGCGATGTGGCTGCGGCCGCGGCCTTCCAGCGGATTGCCGACCTGAACCGCATCCTCAGCGACTACGAAGCCGACTCGGAATTGAGTCGCTTGTCCAAGACCTCCGGCTCGGGTGCGGTGGTGCCTTTGAGTGCCGACCTGGCCCGAGTTCTGGAGCGGGCTCAGGAGGTGTCTCGCATGAGCGGCGGGGCTTTTGACATCACCGTGGGCCCACTAGTGGATGTGTGGAAACGGGCCCGGCGTCAGCGGGTGTTGCCCGAAGAGTCCAAGGTGACCGCGGCGCGAGCAGCCACGGGGTGGCAGCACGTGGTGCTGGGCACCGATGCCACAGGTCGACGCACAGCGCGCCTCGTGGTGCCGGGGATGCGCCTCGATTTAGGCGGGATTGCCAAAGGATATGCATTGGATGAGGCGACTCGCGTGCTGAAGGCGAGGGGAGTCCGCTGCTCGCTGGTGTCCGGCGGAGGAGACCTGTTCGCTGCTGGATCGCCGCCGGGACAGTCGGGCTGGAAGGTTGAGATCGGAGAACTGGATGTGACGAATGCGCCGCCGGGTCGAGTGGTTTGGCTCAAGGATCGGGCCTTGGTGACTTCCGGCGACCGATTTCAACGGGTGGAACTGGGAGGGATCCGCTACTCGCACCTGTTGGATCCGCGGACCGGATGGGCGCTAACGCATCCCAGCCAGGTGACCTTGATTGGCGCGGAGGCAATGAGCACAGACGCTCTGTCCAAGGTCTTGAGCGTGCTGGGACCAGACCCGGGTTTCGATCGCCTTCGACGTTATCCCGTCGAGGCATTCCTCATGCACGCGCCCCGCGGTCCTGTTGAAGTCCGCGAAACCCCTGGCTGGCGCCGCTACGAGCGCCACTAGTTCCTCGGTTCGGCCGGGTCTCCGAACCCGGCGTCCCGTCCCTACCAGACCAGCGGGCCTCGTGGCCCAAATATCCATGAGCGGACCCAGGCCGCTGCCTCCCGGTAGGGCCCGTGTCCCACGGGCCGTCCCCGCCTCGCCCGGTCGCCTAGGGAATGGACGGTGAGACACCGTCCCTACCAGATCAGCGGGCCTCCTGGCCCGAATCTCCATGAGCGGCCCCAGGCCCCTGCCACTCCCGGTAGGGCCCGTGTCCCACGGGCCGTCCCCGCCTCGCCCGGTCGCCC
>CANHYD010000028.1 GCA_947464705.1 Verrucomicrobiota bacterium
AGGCTCGGGCCCTACCGGGTGTGGCAGCGGCCTGAGGGCCGCTGGTGGAGATTTGGGCCAGGAGGCCGGCGGGTCTGGTAGGGACGGTGTCTCACCGTCCGTTCCCTGGGTCGTCGGGCGAGGTGGGGATGGCCCGTGGGACACGGGCCCTACCGGGGGGTGGCAGCGGCCCGGGGCCGCTGGTGGAGATTTGGGCTAGGAGGCCGGCGGGTCTGGTAGGGACGGTGTCTCACCGTCCGGTGCCTGGCCCGCCGGGTGGGGTGGGGACGGCCCGAGAGACTCGGGCCCTACCGGGGGGGGGGCAGCGGACTGGGGAGGCGAATGCGCGATGGACTGGGTCTAGCGGTGCAGGCGCAAGACTCCATTGCCCGAATGGCTGGGAACTTTGAGCACCGTCTTGGGTGCCACAGGGCGAGCGGCCTGCCTGCCGACCGATGCACTACTTCAGCGCCTCGCACTGGCGACGCAAGGCCTGGTGGAGAATCCACGCGGTGTCTGGGCCCACTGAATTCACCTCGCCGTAGGGAGCGCCGGGGGCTCCGAACAGGTGCGGAGGCTCGTTGTCCCACTCCGACTTGGGAATGATGTAGCCGATCTCATCGTTGGCCAAACCCAGCACGAATTTCACCCGACCGGGCATGAGTTCGCGCAGCGGAGGGACTTCCAGTGGTTCGATGTCGTAGTCGCCCCCCGGGGCCCGAACGATGCCGCCGTTGACGATCTCGGGATAGACCTCGCCGGGAATGCAGGCCATGGAGACTTCCCCGAGCCACAAGATGCCCACCTCGGTTCGAAAGTGCAGCCAGCGGCTGTGACCCCGATCGAGCAGGCCCAGCATCGAGGCCAGCATAAAGCCGGTGTTGCGTAGCGGGAGGTCTAGGGTCCGGACCTCGATGCCGATGGGCAGAGCGGCGACGCCCGCATCCTTGGCCGAGGCAATCCGGTCGAGGATGCGCGAGGCGATCTGGTTGCCGACCGCCCGGGTCTTGTCATGCGAGGGCTCCTTGAAATCGGTCTTCAGGAACGGGTCGTGCACGGTCACCGAGGGGTGCGTGGTCATGAGGCCGCCGACCGCGCCGTTGACATAGACATGCACACCACCGAGCCCCGGCTTGTGCAGTGTGCCTCCGTAGCGGATGCCCTTTTCGAGGGACTCCCGAATGATTCCGGGAAAATCGGCCGTGATGTCGCGATTGTCGGACCACGGCGTCTCCGGATGATTGGCCCAGCCCACCAGGGTTCCCAGGGTCTTGCCTCCGGTCGCATCGACGAAGTGCAGGACCCGAACATCGGGGTCGTAAACCTCGGGCTTGCGTGTGTCGGCCACCAGCCCGGCGGGCGACACGGTCAACTCATGAGCCGCCATGCGGGCCGGTTGGAGGGCCTTCACCGCATCGTTGACCACTCCGACGCAGGCGGCGATGACCTGCTCACGGTAGCGGGGGTTGACCCCGGAATGGAAGGGGTCGGGTCCCCAGAGCCCCAGGAGGTCGGGGGTCGAGTGGTTGTGCGTCGAGCAGACCACCGTGTAGTCGACCTTCAGATCGGCCGAGAGGCGCTTGCGCACGGCGACCACGTCGTCATGGAAGAACCCGATGGCGTCGATGGAAACAAGAGCGATCCGGTGCTGGCCGTTGTCGATCACCACACCCACCGCCTCGAGGTTGTCGTGGATGTTGGTGGCCGAGCGGCCTTGGCTGAACCCCGCCATCCACACCGGTTCGGCTGGGTTCTTCAGGTCCGGATTGAGATCACGCCGGCCGAAGCCGACCTTCAGCAAGCCCGTTGCTCCTGCGGTCGCAGGGTGCGGATGGTGCAGTTCGACCGAGTAACCGGGTTGGCGATCGCGGGTGACCCAAAGGAAACGGGCCACCACGGCCGCCACCAAGAGGACGGTCGACACCGCCAACCCGCGGAGCAGGCGTTTCCAGAGAGCAGGCTTGGCAGAGGGGCGGGACATGCGGAGACGCTACGGGGCGAACGGTTCGGCGCAATGCGTCAGAAGGGCAGGGCCCGCTGATGGGCTCGCTCAGACGTTGAGCAACTCCTTGGGGATCTCCACGCGGCCGCCCTTGAGCACCGCTTCCTGGGCCTTGGCAGCCATCACCACGGCCCGGTAACCCACCTCGGCGCTGGCGTCGGGTTTGGTGCCGTCGTTGACGTGCTCGACGAATTTCTCCAGCGCGTAGCGCACGGGTGAATCGGTCTCCGAGGCCGCCTCGGCCGGCTTCTTGCCCTGAGCCAAGATCTTCGTGGCATTGGCGACCAGAGCGATGCCGGAGTCGGTCAGAAAGTCTTCCTTGCGGGCATAGACTTCCCAGCCGAGCAATTCAGCGTCGGATTCCTTGAACATCCAGGCTCGGTTGTCGCGGATGAGCACCGCGGCCGAGGCTCCGAAGTAGATGTCGTGCTCGCCTTCGAACGAGTTGGCCAGCGTGGCGCTCCAGGAGTGGCGGACACCGTTGGCGAACTCCACCACCACGTGGACCGTGTCGGCCACCTCGCGGTCATCCTGCCACTGGGTGATACCGCCGAACCCGGTCACCGAAACCGGGGTGCTGCCCAGGTACCATCCGGCCGTGTCGAGGCTGTGGATGCCGATCTCGCCGACCAACCCGAGTGAGGTCTCCTTGTAGAGGCGCCAGTTGAGGGCCTTTTCGCGGTCGGGATTGGGAGAGGCCTTGCGCCAGCTGGTCTTCTTGTTCCATTGGCCGCGGCTCATTGCGGGTTTTCCGGTGGCGCCGGTGCGAATGAACTTCAGCACATGGTGGTGCTGGGGATTCTCGCGGAACTGCATGCCGGCCTGGAAAATTTGCTTGGCGGGCAGCGCGGCGGCGGCCTGCGCGATGGCTCGGGCATCGTCGATGGTGTGGGCGATGGGGGCCTCGAGGTACACGTGCTTGCCAGCCTTCATGGCGGCGAGGGCCAGATCCTTGTGCTGGTGCGTGGGCGTGGCAATGACCACCGCTTGGACGTTCGCGTCGGCCAAGAGCTCTTCAGCGGTGGCGTATCCTTTAGCTTGCGGAGCGGCGTCGGCGGCGCGCTTCAGAGTCGACTTGTAATGGTCACAAATGGCGACCACGGGTGCATTGGGCAACTTGCCGAGGTGCGTGATAATGTCGCGCCCTTGCGGTCCCAGGCCGATGACACCGAATTTCACGGGCGGGCCCACCGGCTTCTCCTTGTAGCCCGGGTCGGCCTTCGGCGGCGGCAGTGTCTTGTCGCCGGCGGCCTTGGCGGCCTCGTCGGCGGTGATAGGCACGGCCCCCATCAGCGCCAACATGCTGGCCATGGAAGCCCCCTTGAAGAAGGTGCGGCGATTGAGATCCGTTCCGTGCGAGTCGTTCTGCATAGGAGAGTTGCGGAAACCTTAAAGGGAGCGCCCTGGGAAGCAAACGGTTCAGAGCTTCCGAAGAGTTATTGTCTGATCGCAGGTTTATCAGGTTCGGAGCGAGCTTTCGCCCCTGGGTTTGGCTTGTTAGGCTGGAGGTGACGTGTCCGACAGCCTCTTTCAGCTCAAATCCGACTATGCTCCCGCCGGCGACCAGCCAGCAGCGATCGCCAAGCTCGTGGCGGGGTTGCAGCGAGGAGAGCCGCATCAGGTGCTGCTTGGGGTGACCGGGTCGGGCAAGACCTTCACCATGGCTAACGTGGTGGCTCAGTTAGGTCGGCCAACCTTGGTCTTGTCCCACAACAAGACCCTGGCAGCCCAGCTCTACGCGGAGTTCAAGAGCTTCTTCCCGGACAACGCGGTCGAGTACTTCGTTAGCTACTTCGACTTCTACCAACCCGAGGCCTACATCCCGCGCACCGATACCTTCATCGAGAAGGACAGCAGCGTGAACGAGGAGATCGAGCGCCTGCGGCTCTCCACCATGAACTCGCTGCTGTCGCGACGCGATGTCCTGGTGGTGGCTTCGGTGTCGTGCATTTACGGCATTGGCGACCGGCGCGACTACGAGAGCATGGTCATCCCGCTGCGGATCGGTCAGTTGCTCAGCCGGGAGCAACTGCTCGCGCGGTTGGTGGACCTTCAGTATTCGCGCAACGACTTCGATCTCACCCGGGGCAAGTTTCGTGTGCGCGGCGATGTGGTGGAACTGCACCCGGCCTACACGGAAGACGCCCTGCGCATCGAGTTCTTCGGCGAAGAATTGGAGCGGTTCACGCGCTTTGATCCGCTCACGGGCGACGCGCTGGAATCGATGGATGCCATCAACATCTTCCCGAGCAAGCAGTTCGCCACACCGCAGGAGAAGATCAACGCGGCCATTCTCTCCATCCGAGAAGAACTGGGTCTGCGCATCGCGGAGTTCGAGAAGGAAGGCAAGCTGCTCGAGGCTCAGCGCATCAAGATGCGGTGCGAGTTCGATTTGGAGCAGTTGCAGGAACTCGGGTTCTGCTCGGGTATCGAAAATTACTCCCGCCAAATCTCGGGTCGGCCCAAGGGGTCTCGCCCGGGTACGTTGATGGATTTCTTTCCGGAAGATTTCATCCTCTTAATCGACGAGTCCCACGCGACGTTACCTCAGGTGGGCGGGATGCATGCCGGAGATTTTGCCCGCAAAACCGTTCTGGTGAACCATGGCTTCCGCTTGCCCAGTGCGCTGGACAATCGGCCTCTCAATTTCGAGGAGTTTCGATCCCTCATGGGGCAGGCGGTGCACATCAGCGCGACCCCAGGTCCGTTGGAAATGGGGTGGGCAGGGCCGACCAATGTGGCCGAGCAAATTGTCCGCCCGACCGGGTTGGTGGATCCCCTGGTGGAGATCAAGCCCCTGAAGGGCCAAATCGACGACTTGCTGCACGAAGCACGGATCACCATTGAACGCGGCGAGCGGGTGCTGGTGACCACCCTGACCAAGCGGACGGCCGAGGAGTTGACCGATTACCTCCGCGATCTCGGCGTCAACGTGCGCTACTTGCACAGCGAGATCGACGCCATCGAGCGGGTCGAGATCTTGCGGGCGCTGCGCAAGGGAGAATGCGATGTTCTGGTCGGCATTAACCTTTTGCGGGAAGGCTTGGATCTTCCGGAAGTCTCTCTGGTGGCCATCCTCGACGCCGACAAGGAGGGCTACCTGCGCAGCACCACGAGCCTCATCCAGACGGCCGGCCGCGCCGCCCGGCATTTGAACGGGCGGGTGATTTTGTACGCCGACAATCGGACTCAGAGCATCCAGAAGTTCTTGGCGGTGGCCGATTACCGCCGGCAGAAGCAGATGGCGTACAACAAGACCCACAACATTACGCCGCGCAGTGTGAAGCGCAGCATCGAGGACGGACTGAGTAGCGCGGGGGCGGGACGCAGTGCGGCCGCGGCCATCCTCAACGACAGCGTCGAACACATCGACCTGACGGCGACCATCCGCGAGTTGGAGGGCGAGATGATCGAAGCCTCCAACAATTTGGAGTTTGAAAAGGCCGCCCTCTTGCGGGATCAGATCCGCGAACTGAGGAGCCGCCTGAGCGGGTCGGAGACCAAGAGCCCCGGGGCAGGGGAGCGAGCTCGATCCGACGATGCCAAAGCCCGCCGTAAGGGGCGCGGACGCTCTCGTTGAACCGGGCGCCCGCGCGGACCGCTGAAACGGTTCAGTTCTTGGCCAGAGCCATTTGGGTCAGTCGGCGGGCAATGAATTCGCGGACCTTGGGGATCTTGCACTCCTGGAGCAATTGGGTGGCCCGGTCGGCGTCGGTGGAGACGGGGCCCTCGGTGGCATACCAATAGAGCAGGGGCAGGTTGAAGTCGCTCGAGTCCTCCCCGTGGCTGAGCAGTGCCTTGAGGATGTCCCACCGTTGTGCCACCGGCACCCGCTGGGCGGCGCTGGCCACGGCCCGGCGGACGACCGGGGAGGGGTCTTCGGTCGCCAAGGCGACCAGAGCCTCGACGGAGCTGCCCGCCAACTGCTCGAAGGTCGACTCGTTAAAGAGCATGCCGGAGTGTTCGAAAAAGGTTTGCACGGTCCAGGCGCGGATCTGGGGCTCGGGGTCGCGGATCCACCGGGCGGCGTCCTCGGGCAAAATACGGCCGGTCAGGTGCAGGGCCCACAGCGCCCGGAGGCGTGAGGGCACGTCGCCTGAGCCATCCACCGCGTCATGCAGCGACTCGAGGGCGGGCAATTTGTCGGCGGCCTTGCGGGTACGCGCATAATCACGGATGCCGGCCGGCAGCTCGTCCACCGATTCCTGAGCGCCGGCAGCAGCCACCCGCTCCTGCAGCACGCGGCGCGCGTGGCGGCTGAGCCATTCGTTCTTCGATCCTACCAGTGAGACCAACTGGGCCGGGGTCAACGTGGTCAGATTGGTGCGAACCACCGGTTGGTTCTGGTAGACGACCTTGTAGATGCGGCCGCTGGTATGGTCATGGCCGTCGTCCCGGCCGTGATGGCACTGGTTGGCGTCGTACCAATCGATCACAAAAACGCTGCCGTCCGGGTCGAGTCGTTGGTTGAGCGTCTGCGACCAGCGGTCGTTGAAGTTCAGAAGGTCTTGGCCGTGCTTGCCCACATAGCCGGAGCCACGGGCGACAGGCAGGTCGACGTTCATACGCTGGCCATGGATGTTTCCGATGATCAGGTTGTTGCGATACGAAGCCGGCCAGCTGGTCCCCAAGTAGCAGAGCATGCCAGCGTGGGCATGGCCGCCGCCCATGGCGTCGCTGCGCCCATTGGCCGCGTGAGGCCCGGCCGCACCGGCCCAATGCACATGGTCGGCGTGAGTGCCGATGTCTTCGTAGACGTAGGGGAAGATGCTCTTGCGACTGCGTTGATCCCGGTGCTTGGCGTTGCGCTGCGTCTCGTCACGATTGTAGGTGTAATGCTCGCCGCCCTGCCGGAGGACCCGAGCTCCTTGGATCATGTGGAAGAGGTGCGGAATGACGCACATTTCGGACCAGAGGTTACCGTACTCGTCGAAGTCGATGCCCCACGGATTGCTGCCGCCCTCGGTGAAAATCTCGAATCGGTGGGTTACCGGGTGGTAGCGCCAGACACCGGCATCGACCCACTGCCGATCGTTTTCGGTGGACCCTGGCTTGCCGACATGGGACGGGCAGAACACCCCGTGGCATCCATAGAGCCAACCATCGGGACCCCAGTTGAAGGTGTTGAGCGTCTCGTGGGTATCGGCGGTGTAGTTCCAACCATCGAGCAGGATCTGCGGATCACCGGCCGGCTTGGGGGCATCGCCGTCGGCAATGGGGATGAACATCAGGTACGGAGCCGCACCGACCCAAAGACCGCCGAAGCCGAACTCCATTCCGGAAATCAGGTTTACGTTTTCCAGGAATACCGTGCGCTTGTCGGCCTTGTGGTCGCCGTCGGTGTCCTCAAACACGAGGATGCGATCTTTGCCCGAAAAGATGTCTTTGCGGAGCTGCTCCGGCGTTCCCTGGGCAGGCGGGTGTCCGACGCGCTTGGGATAGCTCAAGCCTTCCGCCACCCAGAGGCGGCCGCGATGATCTTCGCAGAAGGCGATGGGGTTGCGAATGTCGGGCTCGGAGGCAAAGACATGCATCGCGAAGCCGGAGGGCAGCGTGGCCTTGGCTGCAGAGTCGGCCGCCGAGAGCCCCGCAAAGAGCACCTGATCGGCCGGCGGTGGCGTGTTCTTGGTGGTGTCCTTGAGAGACAACTCGTTGGGAAGCACCGGTCGCTCGGAATGGAAGCGGAAGTTGTCGAAATTGACGTGTCCCCAGTGGCCCGAGCGATCGTCCACCAAACGCACAAGGATCTGTTTGCCCATCAGGCCCTTGAGCTCGACGACCACAGGGCGGAGGGTTTCACTCTCGGTGCCCGAGATCTTGAAAAAGGTCTGGCCTGTCGCCGAATCCACCAGTTCCACCCGCGTTTCGGGCCACGGACCACCAGCGACCAGAAAGCTGGCCCACGGATGGGTGACCTTGAAGGGCACCGAGGTGAGCGTTCCCTTGGGGTCGTCGCCCACGCGTTCGAAACCACCGATCCAGAAGTCACCCTCGTGGTTGGACTTCATATCCCCGCGTCTCTGGGCCACGACATCGCCGCGGATCGGCAATTGCTCGAAGGCCTTGCCGGTCGCCTGCCAGTCGCGCAGGTCTCCCGCTTCGAATCCCAGATTCAGGGGCCGCCCGTCGGCAGCTTTGGGGATGACCGCATCGGCGAAGGCCAACGGCAGCGCTTGTGCCGAGAAAACGGCAGCCAAAAGGGCCGCGCGGAAAAGCTTCATGGACCGAGTTTGGGAGGTGCCTTTTACAAGGCCAGCCCAATTGCTACATCCTTGGAGATTATACACGAACGCGGCCGTCAAACCTTCGGTAGGGGTCGAGGTGACTCGTGGGAGTTGAAGGCCACACAGCGGGCCAGGGAGGTGCCCCTCTGCCAGGAGAGTTTCGCTGGCTTGCGGAAGAGAATGCCTCCCCAGCCGATGGGCTGAGGGGTCTGAAGGCATGGCCTGCTTGGCCGGAACGCTGCTGCTGGAGCGTTGCCGTTGTGTTTGCTGGGTCGAATCACCCTACAGCACATCCGCCTGCCACACGCTCATCCCGCAGGCCGATCTGCGTTGATCCGTGGGGCAATGGTGATGAAATCAATTGATCCTCAGGTGGCAGGTGTTTTAGACACCTGATTTTACCAGTAAAATCTCAGTCCGAGAAAGGTGATTCCTAGCGCAAAAATTGCTTTTTTATGAAATCACTCTGTCAGGCCCCTGATTCGGACTCTGCATCAGCAGGTCTGGGCGTTTTGCTAAAATACAAGGGCAATGAACCTTGATGCACACCATCCACTGCTAGATCCACGGTGTATTCACCAAACTGGTCCAGTTTCAGTCCATTGATTTGCATCACCAGATTGAAGGTGGCGCTTTGGGCCTTTTCTGTGAATCGCACTCCGACCTGGGCATCCACATTAGGCATAATCATCTTCCCATCTTGGTCGGCCAAAGTGACCCGTAACTTATGGTTGCCCTCCTCGATCCGATGGAACCGCAGCCGAGCGACGACCGCGCAGTGGGTCACGGTGTAGGGTGCATCGGTTGCGGAGACGGAATCGAACGCCCCCAAAATGCAAACCTTGCCGCCGTAGTCCACGGCCGAGTCGCACAGGGTAAAGATTTCAAGTTTCAACCAACCCAGTATGGAAGGTGCGGCGGCCCCGGTAAAGCTTCCGCCTAGCCAAAAGTTGTGGCGATTCAAAGGGCTCAGGCTTTTGTGCCCCCAATTCTCTTACCCCCCCCGCGGAAAACAGGCTGCGGGACTGCGACTAGAAACAATAGCGTCCGTCGACCACTGCGGGCGATCGGCTACGGGGGGTGGAGGAAAGAGTTGCTCCACCCAGAGCGGTATTTATCGGTCAATAGGATTGGCCATGGTGAGTGCGGGTGTGATTGAAAAATTGCTGTCTAAAAAGTGTGGCATTGGCATGACTTGAAATTTTAATGCATCTGTTTAAAACAGAAAAATCCCTAGAGAGTGTAATATAAATCAGACATGGATTTCGGCCTCGGGTTCAGGGGAGGTGAGGGAATCCCCTATCGATCGTTCAGGGCGACGCTCTCAGAGTTTTGGTTAGGCTGAACTCCGCAGACACCCATGTCTGTGGATAGCCGGGTTTACCGACCCGGTGTTCTTGCCCAGGAGCACTAAGAATCATGAGCACCCCCCCATCTAACAATCCTCGCCGCGCCAAACACGCAACTCGGCGGACCCGAACCCGGGCCACCACACCGTCGTCGATCCGAAAATTCCGCATCTTTGTGGTGGATGGTCATCCGGTGACCCGAGAAGGACTGATCTCCGTCATCAATCGGGAAGAAGATCTGGAGGTCTGCGGAGCAGTGGGGTCGCCGGCGGAAGCGATTTCAGCCATCCAAGACACTCATCCCGACATGATGATCACGGACATGTCCATCCCCGGACGCAACGGCATTGAATTCCTCAAGGACATCCACGCAGTGCTTCCGTCGTTGCCCATCCTGGTTTTGTCTATGCACGACGAAACCTTTTACGCTGAGCGGGCACTGCGCAGCGGAGCCCGGGGCTATCTCATGAAGGAATCCAGTCTCGAGAAACTCATGGAGGTGATGCGCCTGATTTTGACGGGTGGATCTTTCGTCAGCCCCCAGATATCAGCCCGATTGGTGGATGCGGCGATCGGTCGACGACCCCGGGGTTCGAACTCTCCGATCGAGAAACTGTCGGATCGGGAGTTTGAGGTCTTCCAACACATCGGAAATGGCAAGAGCACCAAAGAGATCGCGGGCACGCTTCACCTCAGTCCTAAAACGGTGGATGTCCATCGGGGGCGCATCAAGCAGAAGCTCCAGATCCGCGATGCCATTTCACTGCTCCACCACGCCGTGCGATGGGTTGAGACTCAGTGTCCCCAGGGCTGAAGGTTTCTAGTGCCATCTTAAGCCAGGGCCGGGTTCTTCGGGATCCGGCCCTGTTTCATTTTGAGGCAGTGCGCGTCGGGTCTTAGATGGGGTAAAGCCAAGGCTTAGCGACAGCGGGACTTGCGTCTGAATTCACGGGTTGTTTTCCAGTGGCATACTGATGGCACCAACCCGGTTTTACACCCAATGCCCAGCCACTTGAGTCATGAAGAATCTTTTGCAACCCACCGTCGGACGCCCCCTTCCACCCGATGGATCCGTGCCATTCCCTCGCTACCGCGGGATGTGTCTGGAATCGGGGGACCACTGCGATTCCCGCATCCGCATTCTCTATGCCGACGATGACCGATGCATTCTTCGCGCCTGCCAGATCATGTTGGATCGGGCCGGCTACGACGTGGACACCGTCGCCGATGGTGCAGAGGCCTGGGGAGCTCTCCAGTGCATGCCGTACCATCTGGTCATCACGGACAATGAGATGCCGCGCCTGACGGGCCTGGAATTGATCCACAAAATCCGAGAGGCGTTGATTCCAGTCCCGATCGTTTTGGCCTCTGCCTCCGTCTCCAGCCAGGAAGGTCTGGAATGCGACGCGCTGCTGCCCAAGCCATTCACGGTTCGAGGGTTGCTGGATACCGTGCGTCAGGTGCTTCTTCGGCCACAGAGCCCGCCTTCCCGATTGCGGCATCGGTGTTGTGATCAAGGCCAACGGCAGCGCTGAACCCCTCTTCAATGGAAACCTCAAACCAAACTCCGTATGAGCAAATTCATTCCTCTCTACTGCAATTCGACCCGAGAAAACATCGAGCGCCGTGCTCAAGAAATCTTTGAGCAACGCGGATGCCCGGAAGGGCAGGATTTGGATCACTGGTTGCAAGCTGAAGCGGAGCATTGGGACACCTGCCTCACTGATCCAAAAACTTCGGACAACGATCCGTTTCCAACAGAATGGGATTCGTTGGGTTGAACGCAGTTGCCTGAGCCCTGCTGGTTTTCCTCGAAATCGTAGCTCTTGGTTTGTGTCTGCTGGGCCGTTACCTGGGGACACCCGTGGGAGCGGTGGGTTTGCTGAAACGCTTGTGAGATTCCTCTTCATCGAAACCTGTCAGGTCCTCGCAGTGGGGTTGGCTGTGGCTCTTGTGGTCAACCAACTGTCGCCTCGGGGACTTCGGTTGGGGCGCGACTATTTTCAAGAATCCGTACGCTTGACGGGGGGTACGACTGCAGTGGCCGCTGCACCGGTCCTGCCGTGGCCCCAGGTCGAGTCCTTGAAGCGTTTGCCCGAGATCACTGCCAACGAAGCGCTGGCCTTGTTCCAAGATCCTCGGCGTGCCCAGGGACAGGTGATCTTTGTGGATGCCCGCAAACAAACCGTCTTCCAGGAAGGGCATATCCCCGAGGCTTACCCCCTCGACCGTTTTTATCCGGACCAGGACCTCCCATCCGTCATGCTGGCCGGAGCCGCCGCGGAGCAGGTGGTGGTGTATTGCGCAGGAGGTTTGTGTGAAGACAGCCACTACGCAGGACTTCAGCTCATCGAGGCGGGGTTGGATAAATCCCGGATCCGGGTGTTTGCAGGCGGCTTCACCGAGTGGACTGCCCACTCATGGCCGGTCGAGCGTGGTGAGCGTGGCAGCGGTTTGGTGAGCAACCCCCTCCCATGAACTCTGTTTTGGCGAATCCGTTGACGATGAATTGTCGATCCATGACAGGCTGGTTGGCCCGCTTGGTCTTGGGAATTTGCTTTGTCTATCTGGGACTGAATAAGGCGTTGAACCCGACAGATTTCCTCAAGGCGGTCCATCAGTACGGCTGGGTGGATCGAACCCTGTATTTGACTTGGATCGCTGCCCTGTTGCCTTGGTTGGAGGTGTTTTGCGGGCTTCTGCTGTTGGCGGGTTTCTGGGTGCGGGGCGCGGCTTTCGCTGTCTTCGGGATGCTGGTCTTCTTTTCCGGTATCGTCTTGCACCGAGCCCTTCGAATTCAGGAGACCACCGGCATCGATTTCTCTGAGATCCGCTTCGACTGTGGTTGTGGGAACGGAGCCGTGCTCGTCGGCCGGAAGTTGGTTGAGAATACCGTTTTGGCCGCAGCTTCGCTGGTGTTGGTGCTCAGCAGAAAGCGTTGAACACCCCAGATTCTCTTGTTGAAAGGGCGGGTATCTGATCCGAGATCAAATACCCGCCCTTTTTCGTAGACGATGCCTAGGGGCCCGAGCTGCTTCAGCGCGGCGGGGTCTTCTGGAATGCCACCCGAGTGCCCGGTTGGCCCGCGATGG
>CANHYD010000029.1 GCA_947464705.1 Verrucomicrobiota bacterium
ATCGGCGTTGTCCTGCGTGTACATCGTGGTGCCGATGGAAATCTGGCGCAGGTTGCTCATGCAGGCGGCCTGCTGACCCTTGGCCTTGGCCGTGGCCAGAGCGGGTAACAGCATCCCAGCCAAAATGGCGATGATGGCAATGACCACGAGCAACTCGATGAGGGTAAAGGCCTTCCGACCTGTCATCATCTGGTCACCGTTTCGTATCCTATTCGACTGCATAATGTCAGTTATCCGTAGTTGACCGATCCCCACCAGCAAAATTTAGGTGCCGCTCGACACCTAGATGTAACGGACCGCTTGGGCGCTATTGAGTTACACGCCGCGACGATTTGAGTGAGATCCACGAGGCCGCCAGAAGCACAGGAACCAAGACGGCCAGGCCCAATCCCCCGTTCTGGGTCAGCTGGGTCCACGCGGGCGAAGCCTTGGTGAACGTTCTTTGAAGGTACAGTGAGGCCGAGGCTAGGTAGCCGACGGAATCAGCGACCTGGATGAGGAACGCAGCGGTTCCGGCCTGCCGTGTCGCTGCCAAAAGCCGATCGAAGAGCACGCTGTTGAAGGGCACATAGCCCAGATAACCGCCCAAACCGGTCAAGACCATCCAAGCAGCCGGACCCAACCAACCCCGTTGAAAAGCCAGCGTGGCGCCACCCACCAGAATCGCCCCCAGGCTGATGAGCACGTGATAAGTGCCCAGCGCCTTCCAATGATCCCGAATCCACCACAACCCGGCCAACGCCGCCAGAACACCCAGGCCCACCATGGATTCGACTCGGGCAAAAAAGGAGGGATCCGGACGCACCCCCAGCTCTTTGAGAACATCGGCCATGAAGGTGTCGCGCAAGTCGCGGTACACAGTGAGCAGCACATAGGGAAGGATGAGCAGCGCCAATGAAACCGCATTGCGCGCCAAAAATTGGCGTCGCTGAGGCCCGTCCATCGGTGCCCGCTCGGACCGTTCGGCGACATCTTGGGGGCTGGGAGCCGGAAGGGCGGCCAGCAAGACGAGACAAATCATCAGGAGGGGAAGGAACACCAACCCGGCAATGGCCGGCATCCACAGTTCAGGAACAGCCCAGCGGGTCATGAGGTAGACACCGACGGACTTGGTCCAACCCGATGCGAAAATGAAGCTCACGCTCATGCCCAGCCCGAGGAATTCGGTCACCCTGCGGCCTTCCAAGAACCCGAAGATCAGCCCCCAAATCATGCCCAGGGGCAGGCCATTGATGAACAAGCACCCCACCTGAGCCCGGGGCGGCACCTGGGGCAGCAGAGCCAACGGCAAGAACGCCAAACCGATCAGCCCGGCGATCAGTGCGATCCGGCGACCCGCCCCGGCTTCGCTGACAACCTTGATTCCCAAGAACTTGGAGAGCGTGTAACCCACCAACTGAGCCACCACGAGCAGCACTTTCAACGAGACCCCCCCAATCTCCTGTCCAGAAAACGTGGCCGCCGAGAAGGGCTTGCGAAACGCATACATCGCGGTGTAAGCCCCAAAGGCCGCCAACGAAGCGACGAGAGTGAATAGAGCTGGATCCGCCGCCAGGCGGCGTTGAAGAGCCGAGGAACCGGTGAGTTTCATCCGGGAAAGGGGAGAGAACGAAGCACTGCTGTGCCAAAGACCCCAAAGCAGCGCGGGTTGCAACACAAACACGTCCGGGTTTGTTTCAGTCAGGTGACACTTGGGCCCACCATCATCACGGTGCGCCGGTCAATACCCGAGAACCATTCTCCAGCGGAACGATCCCGAAGACGCCTGATTCCGGCGACGATCCACCCGTCGAAAATGGGCCCACTCGCACTCGTTAGTAGGCACACTCTTGAATACACGGCATCTCTAAAAGTGGAATGCTTGGCAAGCATTCAAAAGATTAAGCATTGATCAACAACAGCGATTGACAACGAACACTGGCTCTTGGTGTCATCGAGACATTCAGTGTTTGATTATTTGTTTAGCTTTGAATCCAAAAAATTCATTGTTACCCCAGTCACTCACTGAAGACTATTGCCGGCTGATTCGTCTGTTTTTAATTGATTTTATGCCTCTCATTCGTCCTCTGGTGGTTTGCGGATTTCTATCGGTGATGGCGTCCTCTCAGGCTCAAATCCTTATTACCAAGTGGGATTTCAACGCGGCCAACCTTCAACCTTCCATCGGAACCGGAACGTTATCGTTAGTAGGAGGCACGACTGCGACTTTTGCTGGAGGCTTCGACGATGAGAACGTGGGTTGGCGAACCGCAAACTATCCCAGTCAAGGACAGAACAACCTGACCGCAGGTTTTCAGATGCAGGTCTCCACGGCTGGCAAATCAGGGATTACACTCTCCTACGCGGTCAGACATGGTATTGAGTCTGCCAATTCCCAGTCGGTGCTGTGGTCGACGGATAACTCGTCGTATCAACCCGCCGGGACGTTCACCTTTGCACCGGCCGCCAGCGGCTCCGGCGACACCTGGTATACCCGCTCGGTCAGCTTGCCGGCAGGCGCAGACAACCAGGGCAACTTGTATGTGCGAGTCGTTTCCAATTTCACTCCCGGCCTGAGCACCTATACCGCCTCGCAATTGGGCAGCAGCTACAACGGAGCCGGTCCATGGCGCTTTGACGATGTCAGTTTTTCGGCCGTTCCGGAACCCACCACCAGTGCCGCGGTCGCGGCGGCGGCCTTGATCGGATTTGCGGTCCTGCGCAAGCGCTGGGTCCAGGCTTCTTGATTCTCGGTTGGAAGCCTGTCTGACGAGCCAGCGGGTTGCGTTGAGCCATCCCTGGAAGGGCTCTGACCCAACGGCGCAATCAGGCAACGGACACAGGGTGTCCACTTCAAGGCCACTGATTCGTTGCCGTAGGTTCACCGGGCCCACACTTCTGCGTCACGTTGGGCAGGGCATCCTGCCGAGGATGAACCCTTCATTTAAACCGGCCCTGGCTCTGCTGTTGATCGGCAGCATCGCTGCTCAGGGCCAATTCACCGGATTCGCCAACAAAGGCCTAGTCGGCGTCGGCCGCATCGCTGCATCGACGTTTGACAAGGCCGGGGACGGCAAACAAGACACGTTGGGAGGATTCTCAGCGATGGCCATTGAGCCAGAGACATTGACCTATTCGGGCGGATCCATCTCCGGACGCCTGATAGGCCTGCCCGACCGCGGCTTCGGTGACGGCACCACCGACTACCGCCCTCGACTCGAGATTTATGAATTCTCAATCCGCCCCTACTACGGCACGACGGCGGTGGGACAAGACCAGATCACCTTCACCAACACTCAAACCACCCTCCTCACCTATCCCGAGGGAACCAATTCCCTCTTCTTCACCGGATTTGACGCGGGTAGCACCAACCAACTGACGGTGCCCACCTCGGCCGCGGGATCCAAGGGGGGTGGCCGTCGTTCCATGGATCCCGAGGGGATCGCCCTGATGCCCGACGGCGGATTCTGGATTTCCGACGAATACGGTCCCGGTCTTTATCGCTTCGATCGGCAAGCCAACCTCATCAGCACCGTACTTCCACCGCCGGCACTACTTCCCTACCAGGGGAGCTACCCGGGGAAGCTGAATTTCACGGGTGCCAGCCTTCCGACTTCTGGCCGACGAAACAACCGGGGACTCGAGGGACTGTCGCTGACACCCGATGGCAAGCGGTTGGTTGCGTTCCTGCAATCGCCCACTATTCAAGATGGAGGATCAGGTAATTTGGGGCGCAACACACGCATCCTGCAGTTCGATGCGGACACCAACTCCCCGACCCACGGCCGCTTGGTGGCAGAACACCTCTACCCGCTGACCCTCAACGGCAACACCACCACCAACCGGCACACTCCGGTCAGCGAAACTCTGGCCCTCAACGCCACGACTTTTCTGGTCTTAGAACGGGACGGAATCGGTCGAGGTGCCGACCCGGGGCTGTCCCCCACCTACAAGCGGATCGTGGTGGCCTCCACAGAGGGGGCCTCGAACATCGCTGGCACCGGCCATGACCTGCAGCTGGGCGCTCCGGGCCATCAGGCCTTGAACACCGCAATCAAGCCGGTCGCCCGATACGATCTGGTGGACCTGCTCGATCCGATTCAACTCGCACGCTTCGGATTGAACACCAGCACCAACCAGGACGCCAACGCCCTGAGCGAAAAGTGGGAAGCGCTTTCCCTTATTCCGATGAAGGATCCCGCCAACCCGGACGACTACCTTCTGCTGATCGGCAATGACAACGATTTCAAATCGGAAGTTGTGGTCCACAATGGAGTGCCGGTCGGCACCAACTCGGCGACCGTCGATATCATGCTGCTGGCATACCGCGTCAGTCTTCCCGGAATGCAGGCCTCGCGACCTGCCAACGCAGCGCCACTGGTGCAATTCGCGATCCCCTCAGGCACCGTCTTCGCTCAAGGCCCGCTGCCGATCGAAGTGTCCGTCTCAGATGCCGACGGCATTGTCACCAAGGCTGAGTATTTTGATGGCGCCGTGCGATTGGGAGAAAAGACCGCATACCCGTGGGTTCTGGACCTTCCGGCTCCGACGGTCGGTTTGCACCAGTATCGAGTGGTGGTGACGGACAATTCGGGAGCCACTGCCGAGGCCTCCAAGTCGGTGCAGGTGGAGGCCTCGAATCGGTCACCGCTGGTGCTGTTGACTTCCCCGACGAATGAAGTTTCCCGGACAGCCCCGTTCAATGTCGATCTCACGGTATCCACTTCCGACGAGGACGGTTTTGTAGTCTCCGTTGAATATCTGGCCGGCACGAACCGCATTGCGCTGAGCACCAACGCTCCCTTCTCCGCGGTCTGGGCCAATGCTCCGATCGGCACCCACACCGTCACCGCGGTTTCCCGCGACAATCTGGGACAAAGCACCTCCAGCAAACCGGCTGAGATCCGCGTCAATCGCGCACAAAGCAGTGCCTTATCGCTCCAGATTCTTCATGCCTCCGACTTTGAAGCGGGAGTTCCTGCCTTTGACGACGCACCCGGTTTCTCTTCCGTGCTCAATGGCCTGAGGGCTCAGTTCCCCACCAACACCCTGGTTTTGTCTTCGGGAGACAACTACATCCCGGGTGTTTTCTTCAACGCCAGCGCCGATCCGGCTGCGCCCTTCAACGGCGTCAAGGGACGAGGCGACATCGCCATCCTCAACGCGTTGGGCATCCAAGTGGCTTGCTTTGGAAACCATGAGTTCGACGACAACACCCCGCTGGTGCGAAGCCTGATCCTTCCCGACACCGCAGTGGGATATCTGGGAACCACCTTCCCCTACCTCAGCGCCAATCTCAATTTCGCCACCGACAGCAGCCTTGCGAGTTTGGTGACTGCCGATGGCCAAGAGGCCTCCGCGATCAAGAACAAGATCGCGCGCAGCACGGTCGTGACCGTGGCGGGCCAGCGGATCGGCATCGTGGGTTGCACCACGCCGACGCTCCGAGCCATCTCATCGCCCGGCAACATCGGCATTCTTCAAGATCTGGTCGGAACTATTCAGCCAGCTGTCGATCAGTTGCTGGCCTCGGGAATCAACAAAGTGGTCGTCCTGGCACACTTGCAACAATACACCTTTGAACTCGAACTGGCCTCCCAGTTGCGCGATGTCGATGTGGTCATCGCGGGGGGCAATCATGCGGTGTTTGCCAACCCAGGCAACCGGCTGCGCTTCGGAGACTCAGCCGAACAACCTTATCCGGTCCGGCGATCAACCCTCACGGGCGAACCCGTCCTGGTGGTTTCAACGGCCGCCAATTACCGATATGTGGGCCGCCTCATGGTCTCATTCAACGAGGCGGGACTGGTCCAGTCGATCGACCCGAAATCGGGACCTTACGCCACCGATGCCCAGGGCGTGCAAGACACCGGCAATGCCGCCCCTTCGGCCGCAGTGGTATCGGTGATCACCAATCTCGCCGCCATCGTGGATGGAAAAGACGGCAATCGGTTTGGCCGAACCGCCGTTTACCTGAATGGGCTGCGCAATTCGGTCCGGTCCGAAGAAAGCAACCTCGGCAACCTGACGGCCGATGCCAACTTGTTCCGAGCCCGGAAAACCGATCCGACCACCACCATTTCCCTCAAGAACGGTGGGGGCATTCGGGACAGCATCGGGGGGTACTCCTCCGAAGGCGGCTCGACCTCTCTAATCCCGCCGACGGCCAATCCCCGAATCGGAAAGCAATCCGGCGAAGTGAGCCAGCTCGACATCGAGAATAGCCTCCGATTCAACAACTCCCTGAGCCTGGTGACCCTCACAGCCCAGCAAGTCCGGGACGCCCTGGAGTGGGCTGTGGCCGGCTCCGGAACCCCGGGGCAATTCCCTCAGTTCTCGGGCCTTCAAATGAGCTTCAACCCGACCAATAAGCCCATGACCTACCTCAGGAACGCGAGCGGCGTGGCAACTTCCATCGACTTCCCGGGTGAGCGGCTTCGCAATCTCGTCGTGGTGCGCCCGGACGACTCCCTCGACCTGGTGGTGGAGAATGGGCGTCTGGTGGGTTCCCCGGATCGAACCTTCCGCATGGTGACACTCAACTTCTTGGCTTCCGGCGGCGACAACTACTTCGCATTGACACTGGGGAAGGACCGGGTGGACCTGACACCCGCTGGCACTTCGATGAATTTCTCGACCGACGGTGGCGAGCAATGGGCCTTGGCTCAGTATCTATCCCACATTGGAGTTTACTCGGAACAGGATCAGCCCATCGGCTCCGATCTGCGCCTCCAGAATCTGTCCAAGCGTGAGGATTCCGTGCTCTCGCCGGTACTGCGAGGCCTGGATCAATCCTCACCGGCTAGAACCCAGTTGAAGTTCCGCACGCTGCCGGGCCGGCGTTACGGGGTTGAGGCCCGGGATCGATTGGACGGTGTGTGGGAGAAGCAGCAGCCAGAAGTGCTCGGCGACGGCACGCTCCGGTCATTCATCGATCCTCGACCGGGCTCTGAGCAGCGCTACTACCGGGTCTTGGTGCTCCCATAACCCGGTTCAATCCGGGAACTCCGGACCGAAACTGCTGTAAGGATCGCCTTGGCACGTGCCAAGGCGATCCGGATGAGACCCGCCGAGATGCCTATCGGCCGCTGAAACCTTTCAGCCCGGGTGTCTCGGTGGTGGGCTCAATCGGCCGATGGACTCGTGGCGGAGGCCTTGGAGCGAGCCAGTCGTTTGGCGGATTTGTTCAACGCTCGCTGAATCTCTCGGGTGGCGACTCGTGACCGGTGCCACGCGGCCTTGGCTGTCCTCGCGGCTTTCTTGGCCGCCTTGTACACCAGCTTGGCCGCCCGGTGTTCCTGATGGGCCGCCTCGGCGAGCTTTGTCAGCGCCGCGGCCTTGCGCTCAATCTTACGGTGGGCGATTGCTTTTTGAGCGGACGTCTTTGGGGCCAAAACCCGCGACTTTTTAGCAGATTTCATTTTTTGGATGGGTCCGCCTTTGTTGCACGCCTGATACGATCAAGTGACAATTTGAAGACAAACGGTGCTTAGGAGTGACCGGATCTGATCCCTCGAGCAAGGGTCACAATGTTACATTTGATGACCTCGAGGGAGGTCGGATGACGATGAGATCGGTGCCAATTGGCTCCGTCAAAATCCGACCTGATGCAGATCGATCGCCTGGCCGTAGATATCGGAGACCTGCCGGACGATTGCGCTCCAAGACATGGACTCGGCAGCCCGACGCCCTTCCGCTCCCAAACGCCGAATCTCTAGGAGATCGGCCGCCGCCATCACCGCCAATCGCTCAAACGAAGCTGCATCGTTATAGGGAGCCACCCATCCATGGACGCCGTTGGACACCGCGCGGCCGGCAGCACCATAGTCGAAGGCCAAGACGGCCAAACCACTGGCCATGGCCTCGAGGGTCACATTGCCGAAGGTCTCCGTCAGACTCGGGAAAACCAGCATGTCTGCTGAAGCGTAGTGCACTGCCAGATCATGCCCCAGACGACGTCCAGCGAAGATGGCTTGGGGCAATTCCCGCTCCATCCAAGACTGCCCGGGTCCGTCGCCGACAACCACCAAACGCGCATCCGGTCGGACGCGGCAGATGCCCCGGAATGCAGCGACGAGCAGTTCCAAATTCTTCTCGGGCGCGACGCGTCCGACAGCGATCAGCACCAGATCGGAGGGTCCCGCGCCCCAAGAGGCCCGCAGGTCCTCCGAACGGTGTGCCGGATTAAACCGACTCGCATCGACGCCACGAGCCACCACCTTCAACCGATCGAAACCCGCTGCTGCCAGTTCGGCGGCAAGCCCCGAAGTCGGAACCATGGTGACGGCACATCGATTGTGGAAATGACGTAAATACGCCAACACCCAACGGCGCATCACCCCGAATCCATAGTGCCTGCTGTAGGCGTGGAAATTGGTGCGAAATTCGGACACCAACGGAAGACCCAGCCGCCGAGCCGCCCGCAACGCGGACCAACCCAACGGCCCTTCAGTGGCGATGTGCACAAGGTCGGGTCGCTGACGACTCCACGACTGTTCCAAGAGCCCAGTGGCTGGAAGACCCATCCGAAGTCCCGGATAACGTGGGATGGCAATCCCTCGGGTCAGCCGTTCCGAAAAGCTGGGAAAGGAAGCAACGGGATTCGAGGCACCTCGGGAGGACGAATCTGGCCCGTCGACGGGGCGCACCGGTCGAGGGCGATCGACTCCGGGCTGCAAAGGCCGAGTCAGTTCAATGGAATGCCCCCCAAGCCGGAGACCTTCAACCAGTTGGGCCACGGTCGTGGCGACGCCGTTAATCTCAGGCGGGTAGGTCTCCGTCACCAAAGCGATCCGAAGGGATTGCTGCGCCTTGGAAACGGATGAATTGGCGTCGAGTGAAGTCCGCTCGCTCACGCTTCCATCCAGAACCCGCTGAGCAACGAACCGATGGCATATTGTTGATATTTCTGCATCGAAACAGAACCGCCATCGGAGCTTCACACAGCCGCACTGGAATCAAAATGAACTGAGCACCTCGAGATACAATTCTAGGACCCTACTATGAACCGCCTCATCAACGCTCCTCTGGCCGATTATCTGGAAGCCCTTCGCGTCCAGCGCTGGGATGACCACCGCTACTATCATCACAGCCGAATCAACCAATCGCTCCACCTCATCAGCGCAGCCTCGTTCGTTGTCGCCTACGTTTTTCTCTGGGTCGACCCCGCCATGGCGGCCCTGATCGCCTGGGGAGTGTCCATGACCTCTCGTCAATCCGGTCACTTCTTCTTCGAACCCCGTGGCTTTGACCACGTCAACCAAGCCACCCATGAGCACAAGGAAGACATCAAGGTGGGCTACAATCTCCGCCGAAAAATCGTTCTCATGGCGCTCTGGGCCTTGGCTCCTGGGATCCTCTACTTCAGCCCGGACTTTCTGGGCCTGCTGGACTCTCAGACCACACAACAAGGTTTCATCCGGAGCCTAGGGATCGTGTGGCTGTACATCGGCATCGGAGGCCTCGTATTCCGGACGGTCCACCTGTTTTTCATCCGCGACGTGGCCACGGGTCTGGTCTGGGCCTCGAAGATTATCACGGACCCATTCCATGACATCATGCTGTATTGGCGTTCTCCGTTGGCGTTGTTGCGGGGCGAGTTGATCGACCCCATGGAGCACACGCAATCCACACGCTAGGCCGACTCGGCACCGGATGGTGAGCGCTTGCAGGGCACCTCCGAGGTGCCGCCCCACCGAGCCAACATCTCCTTGAGAATCTGACGTCGGATCGACTTGTTGCCCAGACCCGGCACCGGTGCCCACCAACCCTCTTGGCGCATCGACTCCGCAGCCCGAACGAACCGGTCCGACACGGATTGAAACTCAGCCTCCGTGAAATTGAGGCTGAAGATGATCCGACCGCTGCCCACCCAACTCAGTGCCAACCCTTCGGCACGCAGGTAGAACTGGAACATCCAATTATAACGACTCGGAACCTGGTACAAAATCGTCCAAACCGTGGACATATTGGCCACCTGAACGGGCAGACCCGCCGCAACGAGTCGCTCGTTAAGGGCTTGGGCCCGCTGGTTCCAACACGTATCCAGACCCTGATACAACGCCTGAATCTCGGGTGTTTCCAACCGTTCCAGGAACACCTGCATGGCGGCCATGACGTACGGATGCGAGTTGAACGTTCCTCGGGCGAAGCAGAGGTCGGCGGGCCGATCCTCACGGAACCGCCGCATCAAATCCTGACGCCCACAGACGACACCGACCGGGAATCCGCCGCCCAAAGTTTTACCGTAGGTGACCATGTCGGCATCGACTCCGAAGTATTCTTGTGCCCCGCCAGGCGCGAGTCGGAACCCCAGGAACACCTCATCGAAAATCAGGACAATGCCGCGTTGCGTGCACACCTCTCGCAAGGACCGCAGCCACTCGGTGTAGCGCTGGCGATCGAAACCGGCGTTGCGGGAGCTATCCACCAATGTCGAGTCGCCGGGAGCTGGACGATTCGGATGCAGCGCCTGGAGGGGGTTGACCAGCACGCACGCGATGTCGTTGCGCGTAGACAGAACCCGAAGTGTGGCCGCATCCATTTCCTTCAACGTGTAGGTGCAACCCGGCGGCATGGGGTTTCCCGGACCTGGCTGAACATCATCCCACCATCCGTGATAGGAACCGCAAAACCGAACCAGATACTTGCGTCCGGTATGGTAGCGCGCCAAGCGCACTGCCTGCATGACCGCCTCGGTGCCGGACATGTGGAACGACACCTCGTCCTTGCCCGAAATGCGGCACAGGCGCTCGGCATTCCACGCAGTGCAGGGATGCAAACTCCCCAGAACGGGACCCAAAGCCTGGACCCTCTGCACCGCCTCCTCCATGCAGGACTTGTAGAAGTCGTAGCCCATCACATTGACCCCATAAGAACCGGTCAAATCCAGGTAGCTCCGTCCGTCCAGATCCGTGACTTGCACCCCCTCCGACGACTCGACAAACCCTCCCAGTTTCAAATGGGCCCGCACATACGGGCTGAATTGGAACGGCACCCGATAGGCGCGGGTGAACTGGAGGTCGGAGATGTGCCGGGACGCCTCCGTCGACTGGATAATCGATCGCGGATGATGCCCGGCAAACTGCCCCGCCAGACGGAAGAACCCCCGTCGACGGGTCGCCTCCACCGCGTCGGATGCTCCGTCGGCGCGAAACACCTCGTCATCTCCGTAGGCATATCCCGGGATCCAGCGGGTGACCCGCTTGGCCCACCGGGAATGCCCCGCCAGCGAGGGATGTTTGGCGAAGGAGAGTTGGAGACGCCGCCGGCCCCAAGCCAGGGCACCGGCCACCGGGATTAAGGCAAGCCAAGAAGGAGTCAGGAATTCAGACATGAAAAAACCCAAGATTGATGTTTCGAATCGCAGCGGAAGTACCACTGCCAACCGACTGCGCGCCCTCCGCGACCGCCTGTTGCTGCAGGAAGATTTGAACTTTCTGCTGACCAATCGTGTACCGCGATCTCTGCTGACCCACGCCATGGGCCGCTTCAGCAGCATTCGAAGCCCGCTGCTGGCTCGGGCTTCCATCGCACTGTGGCAACTCTTCACCGACCTCGACCTGAGTGAATCCAAGGAACAACGGTTCAACAGCCTTCAGGAATGCTTCACCCGCGAATTGAAACCTGGGATGCGGCCGGTGAATCCGGATCCAAAAATCCTGGTCAGCCCCTGTGATGGCATCATCGGTGCCTGCGGTGCTGTCCGCGGGATGCAGGCATTCCAAGCCAAGGGGTTCCCCTACTCGATCGAAGATCTTTTCGGCAGCACCGAAGCCGCCGCGGATTTCCAAGACGGAAGCTTCATCACCCTTCGATTGACCTCGGACATGTACCACCGCTTCCACAGTCCGGAATCGGGCACCGTGGAAAAGGTGACCTCCATTTCGGGCGACACCTGGAACGTCAACCCCATCGCCCTCCGACGGGTCGAGAACCTCTTCTGCAAAAACGAGCGAGCCGTGGTGCGACTGCGCCTGACCGATGGGCGCCCGATCGCTTTGGTGGCCGTGGCCGCCATTTTGGTGGCCTCGATCCGACTGCATTTCCTGAACCTCCTGTTGAGCCAAGGCTGGAAAGGACCTCGCGAAATACCCTGCAACACGCCCGTGGTGCGCGGCGAAGAGTTGGGGTGGTTTGAACACGGCTCCACCATCATTCTGTTCGCACCGGCGGGCTTCAAGGCCTGCCCGCATTTGGAGAGCGGACAGCGGATCCGCATGGGAGAAGCGTTGATGCAAATCCCCCCGTTTTCCGACACCTGTCACCCGATGCTCACCGGAGCGTGACCCCGATTTTTTATTCTCCCGGAGTCCTGCTGTCCGGGTGGCGGCACCAGCGCTCATGAGACGTCACACCCTTGTCACTCCACCGACACGGATCGGCAACGGTTTGGATTCAATGTGAAGATTGCTTTGCGGGACTCCTCCGCCCCTCAGAAGTCGAATCCGAAATCCAAGCGACCCGAGCCATGACCCTTGTCACCCTGGTAAGACAACTGCTGATCTCAACGACCTGCCTGTTTGCGACCCTCGGACTCCAA
>CANHYD010000030.1 GCA_947464705.1 Verrucomicrobiota bacterium
AACCGGCCAAAGCTCGTGATCCCGTCTTCATCGAACGCCTCCGCTCCTTGACCCCCGATCTCATGGTGGTCGCCGCCTACGGGCAACTGCTGCCGCAAGCGCTATTGGATGTACCCCGTCACGGTTGCCTCAACGTGCACACCTCGTTGCTGCCGGCTTATCGAGGAGCCGCTCCCATCCAATGGGCCTTGGCCGATGGACTGCAGGAAACCGGTGTGACCCTCATGCGCATGGATGCCGGCCTGGATACCGGCCCCATTGTCACCACAGCCACCACGGCCATTTTGGACGAAGACACCGGTCAATCCCTCCACGACCGCTTGGCCGTCCTCGGTGGCGAACTACTGGTCCGATCGCTGCCCGACTATCTCGCCGGCCGTTTGCCGCCCCAATCCCAACCCCTCGACGGAGTGAGCCTGGCACGCAAGATCTGCAAGGAGGACGGCCGGCTAGTCTGGGAGCGTCCGGCTGTGGAACTCTGGCGTCGCCTGCGGGCGTTCACCCCATGGCCCGGGGCCTTCTGCCACGCCGAAGGAGGCGGCAAGACTCGGCTGGTGAAGGTCCATGCCGCCACCCCGTGCGAGGGTTCAGGCCGGCCCGGAGAACGACTCGACTGCGGCAAGGGACGCGTGGTGGTGGCCTGCGGCAGTGGAGCCCTGGAACTGCGGGTCCTGCAGCCGGAAGGTGGTCGACGTATGGATGCCGCTGCCTTTCTGGCCGGTCACCCGTTGGACCGCTTCACCTGATCGCCCGCTGCGACAGCAGTTGCCGCTGCCACCGGAATCGAGTGCTCCACATTCTGGACCCGGCTGGCCAGCCACAGGCTGAAGACGCCTGAGACCACCGCGATCCAGCCCAGCCGATCGTAGCCAACGATCTCGCCGGTGGGCGTCTTGACGACGAGCCACCCACCCACCGCGGTGGTCAGTCCAGCCATGATGTCGCGGGCGCAACTGCTCAGACTCAAGAACGCCCCGCGCCGACGGGGTGGCACCGCCAAGCTGAGGATTGCCTGGGCCGGGATGAACCGCCCGCTGGCGAAGACGAAGAACGAGCCCCCCAGGAGCACCAGCCAGAAAAGCGGCATCGGACGGGCATGGGTGATGCCCAGGGTGATCAGGATAGCGAATCCCACCAAGACCGCATAAACGCGGACCCGACCCAAATCATCGGCCAAGCGACCGATGCGGGGCGTGGAGAAGAGGCTCAAAAGGCCGCCCACGAGGTAGACCAAGAACAGCCGGTTTTCCGCCAGATGCACATTGCCGATGAGGTAGGGCGCCAGCATCGGGATGATGGTAAAATGAGCGAAGACGAGCATCCCGTAGAAGGCTAGAGCCCGGCGGGCATTCACATCCCGGAGGACTTCCAAGATCGGAGCAAAACCGAAACGGGCCCCCGGATGCAGGTGATCCTTGAGAGGGGGCAAGGTCACGAAAATCAACCCGCACAAGATCACCGACAGGGCCGCCACTCCCCAGAAGGGAGCCTCCCAATCGAAGCGATTGGCCAGCGCCAGACCCAGGGGAACCCCAAAGGCCGCCGCCACCGAAAAGGAGGTGGTCACCAACCCCAGGCCGGCCGCCCGCCGCTGGGGCGGCACCAGGTCGGAGGCCACGGTCATGACCAGGGATCCACAGAGGCCGCCGAAAATACCACAAATCGAGCGGGCCATGGCCAGCATCGGAGCGCTGTGGGCCAGCGCACACCCAAGTGTGCCAACGATGAATCCGAGGTAGGTGAGTATGAGCAACGAACGTCGCTCGAACCGATCGATGAAGGTGGACCCGAAGAATCCCGCCAAACCCGAGGCCACCGAGTAGCATCCGAGCAGCGCGCTGAATCCCGCCGGACCCATGTGAAGTTCCCGCATTAACTGGGGCCCCAGCGGGAGCATGACCATGAAATCTAGGACATGCGTGAACTGCACGGCCGCCAGGAGCAGCAGGAGTCGTCGTTCACGGGATTCGGTCATTCGGGTCTCCAAAGGGGCCCCAACGGCCCGCGCAGAGATGGCCACGGTTACCGCGATTGCAGCGAAAGCCAATCCCACAGGGTGTCAAAAGTTTTGAGGCAACAGGCCTCGCGGCCCGCCCAAAAGGGTTCCTCGCCGCAGACGACCCCGTGGTGGTAAGCTGGAGGGGTGACGAGTGCTTGGATCAACCGAGAGACACAGCGGTACCCGGTGGCGGTGCTGGCCGGACTGGCCGGTGCCTTGGCCCATCCGACTCCGGGTTGGGCCGGGCTGGCCTGGATCGCTCCCGCGCTCCTGTGGTTCGGAGCCTGCGGACTGCGCGGGCCCGAGGGTTTCCGCTACGGCTACGTCGCGGGACTCGTCCACTTCCTGGTACTGCTGCGCTGGATGCGGCACATCCCCTTTCCGGTCGGGGCCTACGCCGGTTGGGTGGCCTTGAGTGCCTACTGCGCCTTGTTCCCGGCGCTTTGGATCCGGCTCGGACTCCAAATGAACCCAGGGATCGGCGGCCGAGGCGACCGGGAGGCTGACCATCTGCCGACCAACTCGCCGACCGGAGGCTGGCACGACTGGCTCGTCGGAGCTCGGGCCTATGCCCGGCAACCCTGGCCGTTGAGGGCTTCGCAACTCGTGACCCTCGCCCTGGGCTGGGTGGCTCTGGAATACCTGCGCTCGCACCTCTTGAGCGGATTCCCATGGGCTCCCCTTGGCGTGAGCCAGTGGCGACAACTGCCGCTCATCCAACTGGCGAGCATCACCGGGGTGTACGGCGTTTCCTTCCTGGTGTGCTGGTGCAGCTTGGCCCTGGGTGGGGCCTTCCTGAGCATGGGACTGCGTCCGGAATCGCGCTGGAACTGGACCGCGGAGGCGCGACTGCCACTCCTCGTGACGTTGATGGTCATGGGCTGGGGTTTCTGGGAAGTCATGGGCTACCGCCGTCTGGAGCGCCAAGCCAACCCCGAGACCGTCCGCCTGGGCCTGGTCCAGCCGTCGGTGCCGCAGACCCTCCAGTGGGATCCCGCCGAGCAAGGCCGGACCTTTGCCAAGATCGAAGGCCTGTCCCGGCAGGCGCTGGCCCTGGAGCCGGAGGTGCTGATCTGGCCGGAGGGATCCTTCGGCCTCACGGAGACCAATTACGCGCGCATGGTCGCTCTCCTCGGAAAGAAGGGGCCCGACTGGATCCTGGGAGCCGACGATTCCGCGACCCGGGAAGGCCAGTCCGGAGATCGACCCGGCGTGGCCCGCTACAACGCGGCCTTCCTGCGACGCTCCGATGGCTCCATGCCACCGGCTTACTGGAAGCGCCGCCTGGTGCCCTTCGGCGAATACGTCCCACTGGTCCGCTGGTTGCCGTTCCTGCAATGGATCACCCCGATCGGCGACGGGTTCGACAGCGGCGATCGCCCGTGGACTTTCCGCCTCACCGGGGGCGCCACCGTGGCGCCGGTGATTTGTTTCGAGGACGTCTTCCCGCACGGCATCCGAGACCATGTGCGTGCGGAGGTGGATTTCGTTCTGGGCCTCACCAACGACGGATGGTTCGCCGAGAGCGCGGCGCAGTGGCAGCACACCGCGAGTGCCGTCTTTCGGGCCGTGGAGAACGGCGTGGCTCTGGTGAGGGTGTGCAACAATGGCCTCACCGGTTGGTGGGACGCCTGCGGCACCCCGCGCGACGTGCTGGGCGACTCGACAGGCCAGGTGTATGCACCGGGCATCCTCTTGGCCACCGTGCCCATTGGTCTCCCCCGCACCGAAACCCCCTACCACCGGCACGGCGACCTGTTCGCCCAAGGCTCCCTGGCCTTGGTGGCCTGGCGGCTCGTCCGCACCGGGCGCGGTAGCCGATCGGGCTCGGGTCCGAGTCAGGGATAAAGCAAATAGGGCGCTCGAAGCGCCTCGAAGACCTTCAAGTCGGACTCGATACGGGCCATCGCCGGGGCGAGGTCGGCCCCCGATTCCAACAAAGGACGCACCTGGGCCGTACCCATGAGTCGGTCGAAGGTCGGCCCCTGGAAGGTGAGTTGGCCTGGATAGATCCGTCGCACGGTCTCCAGAAGGCGGAGGGTGGTGGTCACCGAGCGGAACCGGGCCGCATCGGTCACATGGATTTGAGCGCCTCCGCAAAGTTCACCGCGATGCTTGGAGAAGGACGGTGTGAACCACGCTTCTCGGAAGACCACCCCGGGCAGGCGGAGGGCGTTGAGCGCGTCGGTCAATTCCCTGCCCCGGATCCACGGCGCGCCGAAGAGCTCGAAAGGCCGAGTGGTCCCGCGGCCCTCCGAGAGGTTGGTCCCCTCCAACAACACCTGCCCCGGATAAACGCGGGCGGTGTCGAGGGTGGGCATGTTGGGCGAAGGCATCACCCAGGGCAGACCCGTTTGGGCGAACTCCAGGGAACGCGACCACCCGGAGACTGGCGTCACCGTCAAGGTCGCCGGCTTGGCCAAGAAGCGGGCGTTGAACAAGCGGGCCAGCTCACCCACGGTCATCCCGTGACGCATGGGAATCGGCTGGATGCCCACCAGCGACACCCACTCGGGCGCCTCCAGAACGGGACCCTCCATCACGATGCCACCGAGCGGATTGGGACGATCGAGCACGAGCATCGGAATGCCATGCTCGGCGCAGGCCTCCAGGGCCTTGGAGAGGGTGCCGACGTAGGTGTAGGCCCGCGATCCGACATCCTGGATGTCAAAGACCATGAGATCGATGCGTTCAGCCAGGGCGGCGTTGGTGGGGATGCCCGGGCTGCCGCGGACCATCCCGGCGATGTTGGTCAGCATGGGCCCCGTGGGCTTGAAGGTCTTGCCGTAGAGACTAAAGAGCGGGAGCCCCAGCACCGGATCCCACTGGAAACCCACCTTGTCCCCCGCTTGCGCGTTGCCCCGCACCCCGTGCTCCGGACCGTAGAGGGCCACCAGCTTGAGGTCCTTCCGCTGCTGCAGTCGCAAGGGCAGCGAATCCAAGTCGCGCGTCACGCCCGTGGGGTTGGTGATCAAGCCCACCCGTTTGCCGCGCAGCATCGACGACGCCTCGTCAGCCAACAGGTGATCGGCGCCCGTGCGAATCTCAGCCCGGACCTCAACCTGGAAAACCACACCGACAAGCAGACCTGATACGAGAAAGCCCACTCGAAAAAGAACCCCAGAAATTCTCATCCAAAAACGCAGTAACTGCACGCGGTCCATCCAACGCGGCCCCGTCGATCGGGTCAAACACCGAGCCTGTCCGGAAAGGCTCTCCGAAAGCTTCTGTGCGTCATGGACTTCCTCTTTGGCTTGGTTCGCGTCAGCGTTCTTTCCATGAAGCTGCGGCTCCTCGGCTCGACGGTATGCATCCGGATGCTCCCGCCGGAGTTGGCCTCCTGGCAGTCGGCCGGGCGCTGGGCTGAAGGGGTGCAAATCGGGCCATCCACCCAAGATCGCTGGTCGTACCGACTGGAGCTGTCCGCCGGCCCCAGCTGGAACGTCACCGCCGAGCCCGGGCAGCTGGTTGTGGCGGTTCCCCGCGAGGCGGTCAGGGACTGGGCCGATTCCGAAGCCATCACTCTGGAACACCTCACACCGTGGGGCACCCGACTGATTTTGGAGAAAGACCTTCCCCGGCGTCTCCTCCGACCCGAAAAGAGGGACCCGTAGACACCACGGGCGATCAGAAGACTTCGCGGGCGATCCCGTAGAGCAGCAGGAGCAGGAGGCTCAAAGACAAGAGGAAACGGCGGCGAGCGATCTTGCGCTCGTAGCGCAGGGGACGCAGACCATGGACCGAACCGGCCGCCATCAGATGAACCAAGCCGGAGGGACGGCGAGGCTGCCCCCCCAATCGCTGCATCCAACGCTGCCAGGCCTCGACGAGGTTGAAACGATCGGCCGGCACGGACGACCCCGACCGCGGGCCCACCACGCTGATGGGAGTCGGAGCCGGAGTGGACCGCGCCGGAACCGCGCCGAAGGGCTGGGTGGCCTCTCGGGGGCGAGGCGGCAGAGGACGGGCCTCCGGCAACGGCCGAGCCGAAAGGTCCGAAATGCGCCGCTGAATGGCCTCGATTTCACGGTCCAACTCGGCCTGTCGGGCCGACATCGGATCCTTTGCTTTGGTGAACCAAGCCATGGTCGTCGTCGTCCGTGCTCAGCGCTTGAAGGCCAGGACCAAGGCTACGGCAAAAACTCCCAGACCGAGCAACGCCACCGGCCAATTGAAGGCCAAGCCCAGGCGAACCAGTTGGGCGCTGGTCAGTCCGGCCAGCGGTGAGGCCGGCGTCGCAGTCCCGGAAGTCTGTCCGGGAGCCGGAGATCCGCCTTCCAACACTGGCCAGGCCAGACGCGCCTGATTCCACTCCATACGGGCATTTTCGATGGCCGCCAAGGCCCGGGACAATTCCGTCTCCCAGGTAGTGTCCGTCCAAGTCTGCTCGTTGAGTCCCTGCACGTTGCCCAACGCACCTCGCAACCCTTCCAGCGTGCGTCCCATTTGAAGGGCGTCCCGCCGGAGGTTCATCTCGGACTGTTCCAGAAGAGCCACTCCCCGGAGAAGGTTCTGCAGCATCTCCTCGCGACCCGTCTGAAACTCACCCCGGCGACGTCGCATCTCCTCGATCGCCGCCTTGGCCCGCTCGAGCTGCTCCTGAGCCTCGCGCAACTTGGCCAAGTCTTGCTGAGTGGCCGTCAACTGACTGTCGAGTTCTTCCCGCGTCGGGGCCCGTCCGGTGACCGCAGATACCGACTGGCCTGCCGTCGCGAGACGTGGGGAAGATCCGCCCGAGGTGCGCAGGTCCGTATCCACAAAGTCAGTGCCGTCGAGAGCCATAGGTCGTGCCTCAAAAATTACAGGGCTGCTCTGCTGACGCAACGCGGACGTTGCCGAAAAACCGACAATTCCAACCCGAACCTGGGGAACAGACCGTCACCACCAGAAGTGAGGAGCCGATCCATCGGTTCGGACTTGTTGCTGGGCGAAATTTCGAAACTCGGCATGCCCATCCAGCATGAGCACATTGCCGCCGGCCGGAAGCGGACCATTGAGGTGGGCGGAGCTGTGGCCGGCCCATCCACCGTCGACCTTGGTGAAATTGCGGTTGCCGCCCGTGCGGTTGGCCGTATTGGACAAAGTGGCATCGGCGACAACGACCCGGGAGGACGGACCCGGCTCGAACTCCTGACCGGCGATGGTCCAGGGCTTGGGGTTGAAACCCTCAGTGATATTGGTGGCCCTGATGCGTCCCGAACCCTTGAAGGCCACGGCGTAACCGATCACGCGGTAGCCATTGGCTGCTTCTCCGGCCACTTCATTGGTCACCCCCGTGGTGAAGGACCAGAGCTGATTGTTGTTCTGTTTCTCGAAACCCGGGCAATAAAGGATGCTCCGCTGGCCGCCATTGACCACGAATGCATTGGCCGCCTTAGCCGGGAGGTCCCAGGGCCAGACGGCTCCGGTGCAGTCGGGGAACTGATCGCGGTTGTCGAAGGCATACATCCGCACGGCCAACCCCAGATTGCGCAAATTGCTGGAGCACTTCGTCACAACGGCCTTGCTCTTCGCCTTGGCCAGGGCGGGCAGGAGCATACCGGCCAGAATGGCAATGATGGCGATGACCACCAGTAGTTCTATCAGCGTGAAGGCGCGGCGGGCCATCAGGGCGGAATGGGTCCGTTTCATGGAGCAGGCGAATTTGCGGGGTTGCGGTAAAAGACTGTCCAAGGCCGCTGCCTGAGGCAATGCGCGAAACGCACCGCCGAACCGCCGAATCGAACCGCCCCAGGACCGTTCATCCCGGCCGAACGACCGTCCATCCATTCGTGACTTGAGCCTGACAGGGCTCTGGCTATGTTTCCGAGACATGAAGTTCATCGCGTCGCTCGCCTTTTTTCTCGTGATCACGGCCGTGCTGAGTGCCGGCATCGCCTTTACTGCCAGCGGTAAAGTGTTTGGTCCCTACCTGCTTTTGGGCGGCACAGCGATCTTCGGCGGCCTGTTCGTGAAGTTCGGCTGCTTGAACCAACATTGAGTGATTGAGTTCCCCGACGATCCCGTCGGATCGCTTCCTGGGGCCTCAGTCCATTGTGCCCTTCTCTGCCCGGAAGATACCCCACCATGGGGTATTCGGCCGGTGATTCAGTCCGTGCGTCCCGGAAATTTCCGGAATCCCGTGTCCAATCTGGGAAAAGTCCGACGCATGATGCTCTGAACGGCTCCCCGCCAAAGCCCGCCAGGAACCCGCAGTCGCACCGTTTGCCTTCTTTCCAAATGTCTCATCGCCACATCCTCCCCTTGCTTGCGGCCGCCGCCCTGGTCGGCGCGGGCTGCAACCGCCAGAAGCCTGTGACGGTGACCACCGAGAAAGCCCAACGGCGCAACCTCACCGAAGTGGTGACCGGCAGCGGCAAGCTGCAACCGGTGATGCAGGTGAAGATCAGCTCCGAGGTGGCCGGTGAGATCATCGACCTGCCGGTGAAGGAAGGCCAACAAGTGCGCAAGGGCGACTTGCTGGTCCGAGTGAGGCCCGACCTCTATGCCGCCGCTCTCCGCAGCCAAGAGGCCAGTCTGAAGTCGGCACAAGCCGACCTGCTGACCGCCGAGGCCAACGCCCGGAAGGCCGAGGCCGAACTCAAGCGCAACGAAGACCTCTTCTCCCGGCAACTCATCAGCGGATCGCTCTTCGATGAAGTCCGAACCGGAGCCGAGGTCGCACGGGCCAGCGCCATCGCTTCAACCCAACGAATCGAAATGGCCCGTGCCAGCCTCAAGCGCTCGCAGGAAGATCTCGCCAAGACCACCATCTTCAGCCCCATCGACGGCACCATTTCCAAGCTGAATTCGGAGTTGGGAGAACGCGTCTCCGGCACCGGAATGATGGCTGGCACCGACATCATGACCGTCGCCGACCTGACCGAGATGGAGGCCCGCGTCGAGGTGGGTGAGATGGACGTGGTGCTCATCCAGCCCGGGTTCAAAGCGCGTCTCGATGTGGATTCCTTCAAGGATCGGAAGTTCGAGGGTCAGGTGACTCAGGTGGCCCGTTCGGCCAAGACCGCCGCCGGTGGCACCCAGCAGGAGTCGACCAAGTTCGAGGTCCGCATCCGCATGGCCGACAAGGGCCTCTTCCTGCCGGGCATGAGCGTGACAGCCGATATCGAGACGCGCTACCGGACCAACGTCATCACCGTTCCGATCCAAGCCGTCACCACACGCATGCCGGGCTCCTCGTCCACCGAACCCGACCCGAAGAAGACGCAGGCCAACTCCGAAGAGGACAAGGGGCAAATCGAATTCCTCGCCGGCAAGAAGGCTCGCAATGTGGTCAAACCCATTGAGGTTGTCTTCGTCCAAGAAACCGACAAAGCCCGGATGTTGCCCGTGAAGCGGGGCATCAGCGACGACTCACACTACGAGATCCTGGAAGGAGTGACCGAGGGACAGGAGATCATCACCGGGAACTTCAAAGCCGTGTCCAAGGAGTTGAACGATGGTTCGCTGGTCCAGCACGAAGAGGCGAAGAAGGCCAAGGACTCGAAGCCCTGAGCCACTCACCCGCCAAGGCCATGTCGCTCATCCGAATCCAGAACTTGGCCCGCCGCTACGTGATGGGCACCGAAACGGTGCACGCGCTGCGCGGGGTCTCGGTGCAAATCGAACGCGGCGAATACTTGGCCATCATGGGCCCATCGGGTTCCGGCAAATCCACCCTGATGAACCTGCTGGGCTGCCTGGATACGCCCAGCGACGGCAGCTACGAACTCAACGGCAAGGACGTGGCTCGGATGAGCGACAACGAGCTGGCCGACATCCGCAATCGGGAGATCGGTTTCGTGTTCCAGAGCTTCAACTTGCTGGCCCGGGCCGACGCCTTGCACAATGTCGAGCTGCCCCTGATCTACGCAGGGGTGCCCCCGAAAGAGCGGCGTGAGCGCGCCCGGCAGGCCCTGGTCAACGTGGGGCTGGGCGAACGCATGCATCATCGTCCCAACGAGCTTTCCGGCGGACAACGCCAGCGCGTGGCCATTGCCCGGGCCTTGGTCAACACTCCGTCCATCATCCTGGCCGACGAACCGACCGGGAATCTGGACTCCAAGACCGGCGTCGAAATCCTCACTCTCTTCGAAGAGCTGTCGCGCCGCGGAAACACCATCATCGTGGTGACCCATGAAGAAGAGGTCGCCCTTCATGCCCGCCGGGTCATCCGCATCCGCGACGGGCTGATCGCTGCCGACGAGATCAATGCCCATCCACGAGCCGTCGTGGCCTCGGCACCGACGCCATGACCCTCGGGAGCGAACTGAGCGAATCGGCCCGTATCGCGGTGGCAGCCATCCGGGCCAACAAGCTGCGTTCGGGCCTGACCACCCTCGGCGTGGTTATCGGCATCCTGACGGCCACGCTGGTGGGCACCATGATCAACGGCATGGGCGAGGCCTTCACCCGGTCGGTTTCTTCGATGGGCTCCGACGTGCTCTTCATCGGCCGCTTCCCGTGGATGAGTTTCGAAGACTACCGGGTCTATCGGAACCGGCGGGACATCACCTTCGCCCAGTACCGCGAACTCGAATCCCGCATGACCACCGCCGCGGTCATCGCCCCTCAGTGCGAGGCCTTCCAGGCTTCGGTGGCCTACGAACGCCGCCGGGCCAAGGGCGTCTGGCTCCTCGGGAACACCCCGGAATCTCTAGTCATCCGCGGACTCACGGTCGCCCAGGGGCGTTGGATTAGCGCCTCCGACGTCAGTTCAGGCCGCCCGGTTTGCGTCCTCGGATCCTATCTGGCCGAGGCGTTCTTTCCGAACGACAATCCCTTGGGCAAGAAGGTGCGCATCAATGACACGCCCTATGAGGTCGTGGGAGTCATCGAGAAAATGGGCAGCATGCTGGGCTGGAACCAAGACAATCAGGCCGTCATCCCCATCTCCCGTTTCCAGGACGACATCCAGCGGCGGCCCGACTATGTCATCACGGTCAAGGCTCTGAGCCCCGAGACCGTCTCCGAGACCCTGGAAGAAGCCCGGTCTCTCTTCCGCAGCATCCGCAAGATCGAGCCGGGTCGCCCCGACGACTTCGCCATCAACCAACAAGAGGCCATCACCAAATTCTTTGACGGCTTCAAGGCGGTCTTGGGCACCTTCGGATTCTTTGTCACCGGCCTGTCCCTCTTCGTGGGCGGCATCGGCATCATGAACATTCTGTTCGTCTCGGTGGCCGAGCGGACCAAAGAAATCGGCATCCGCAAGGCGCTGGGTGCCAAGCGTCGATCCATCCTGACGCAATTCCTGATGGAGGCTGCCGGAATCACCCTCTTGGCCGGCCTGATCGGGGTCGGGCTCGCCTGGCCCATCTCCTGGAAAATCGGTGAGATCGCACGGGCCAATGGCTCTGTCTTCGAAGCTCGCATGTCCTGGTGGATCGTCGCCCTGGCGCTCTTCGTCTCGGCGGCCACGGGCATGGTGGCCGGTTTCATCCCAGCCTGGCGGGCCAGCCGCATGGACCCGGTCGACGCGCTCCGAAGCGAATAGCCATGAACCCCCGACAGATGACCCCCTGGCGCGAACTGGTCGAGATGGTGCGGATGGCGGCCAACGCCGTGAAGACTCACGTCCTCCGGTCGTCGCTCACCATTCTGGGAGTGTTCGTCGGCGTGTTCTCCATCATTGCGGTGATGACCGGCATCCGGGTGCTTCAGGCCAACCTCGAGGATGCCATGAACGGCCTTGGGGCCAACACCTTCCAGTTCCAGCGCTTCCCGGCCATCAGCTTCGATGATGCCGACTGGGAGAAATACCTCCGGCGGCGACGCTTCCGCATGGAGGACCTGGGGCGGCTTGAGCAACGCGTCACGCTCGCCCAAGCGGTCTCGGCCAGCGCTAACTTCGGCTCGGGTGAGGCTTCCTCGAAGTACGCCCGGACCAACCCCAACATTCCAGGAAATGGGATGACCCCCGAAGCCTTCTCGACCCAAAATCTTACTTTGGGCGAGGGCCGCGGATTCAGCGCCGCCGATGACGACAGCGGCCGATTAGTCTGTGTCCTCGGATTCGACCTGGCCGCCAAGTTGTTCCCACGGGGCTCGCCTTTGGGAGAATCGGTGAAGTTCCAAGGCATTAGCTACAAGGTGGTGGGTGTGCTGGCCCAACGCGGCGCCCTGTTCGGCCAAAGCCGCGACAACTTCATTGCCGTGCCGCTGGGTACCGCCCGCCGGCTCTATGGCGAGAATCTTTCGGTGCAACTCCAGGTGCAGGCGCCGAACCGCGACACCTACGCAGAGATGGTCGAACAAGCTCGAGGCGTCATGCGGGCAATGAGACGGGTGCCTCCGGGCGACGACGACGATTTCGAAATCGTCTCCAACGAGTCGGCCGTGGGCCAGTTCCGCAGCCTGACCTCCGCC
>CANHYD010000031.1 GCA_947464705.1 Verrucomicrobiota bacterium
CCCCAACATGGCCGGCAAGAGCACTTACATCCGACAAGTCGCCTTGCTGGCCGTGCTCGCCCACACCGGTTCGTATTTGCCCGTGGCCTCGGCGCGCATCGATTTGTGTGATCGCATCTTCACGCGAATCGGCGCCAGCGATGACCTGGCCCGCGGCCAGAGCACCTTCATGGTGGAGATGAGCGAGACGGCCAATATCCTGAACAACGCCACCCGACGCAGCCTGGTCATCCTGGATGAGATTGGCCGCGGCACCAGCACCTTCGATGGACTGAGCTTGGCCTGGAGCATTGTCGAGCACCTGCACCACCAAGTCGGGGCCAAGTCCCTCTTTGCGACGCATTATCACGAATTGACCGAACTGGCCTCACCTCATGGCAGCGGACCACTGAACCCTCAGTCTTCGAAATCCGAGATGGCCTCAGGCCGGCTGCCACGGGTGCGCAACTACAACGTCGCGGTCCGGGAGTGGAACGATCAGATCATCTTCCTGCGCAAGATTCAGCCAGGACCCGCCGACAAGAGCTACGGCATCCAGGTGGCGCGATTGGCCGGGGTGCCTCGTTCGGTCATTGATCGCGCCAAAACGATTCTAAGAGTCCTTGAAGAAGCTGAGCTCAACCTCCAACACGTGGCCGCCCCTGACAGCGGAACCCCAAGCGGGAGCGATCCCGGTAGCGGCCGATCCCGACGCGGGCGTCGTCTGGAGCGCGATGCCCTGCAAGAGCTGACACCCCCGCCCCAGCTAGACCTCTTTTCCTGAGCCGGAACGATGGGACTGAATCATCCCGGCTCACTCCTGCCCCGTTCAGAACTTGAACTGAACGCCCGCCATCGCACCGAACACCGAGCCGAGTTGAATATTGGCGCCACGGCCTTGTGACGAGAAGTTCAGGTCCGAGTTCGACTGGATGTCGCCGCCAGCAAAGACCGACCAACTCGGGGTGATGGCGAAATCCACCAAGGCCCGAGCATAGAATCCCGGACGCCAATCCTCGCGCGAGGCGTTGACCGAAAGGTTCTGAGAGGCCACCCCGAACTCCGCCGGGTTGCCGGTGAAGGTGGTGGACTCGCTGAAGCGCAAGTCGGCCTGGGCATAAATGGTGCAGAATCCGGCTCCCAGACCCACCGTCAGCCGATCGGTCACCGGCAACTCGACCCAGGGGCCCAACTTGGCGCTGTGCAAGTCGGTCGAAACGGCAGCGTTCAACGAGTTGATGCCGGCCGCCTGCACCGCGGAAGACCGCACCGGATCCAAGTCGATGACCGGAGAGACCGGCCCGCCGGGGACAGGGCCAAAATACCCGCCCTGATAACCTGGAGACGGCGGAACAATGCCCCCCAGGGAGTACACCGACTGGCGACGAGTGGCCGTCCCTGAGACCGTACCGGAAGCCGACGCGTCGAAGGTCGTGAAGCCATAGCCAGCCTCGACGCCCCAATGACCCGTCCGTTTCTTGAAGGAACGGAAGCTATAGAGTTCGTACATCGCCCAGAGTTCGCCCCCATAGGCGGTACTGCCCCCACTGCCATCCAAAGCACCGACCCGAGGCACCTGATCGAAGCGGGTCAAGGTGAGGTCATTGCCGGCAACCTGATCGGCGCGCTGATAACCCCAATTCCAGGTCGTAGATCCCGGATTGGCGGTCACCACGCCGGCATTGGTCGAGGTAGACGTGTTGGATCCCAGCAGCACGTAGCCATCAGCGAACTGCCCGGCCGCACCCGACAAGGGCACCTGGGCGTCGGTGAACGAGGCCTTCAGGTTGAACTGCACGCGACCCGCCAAGCGGAAGCGGATGCCCAGGGGCTCGGGCGCATCCTCATCCTGAGCACGGGCGGACAAGGCGGCACTGGTGGCGAGAAGCAAGAGGGCGGTGCGTTGAATCGAGGAACTCATGGCGGTAAATGGCGACGTCAGGAGGGGCGAAGGAGGGACTGAATCTCAGCGGAATTCGAGGACCCGATAGAATCGATTGGTCGGAGTGTTTTCCGTCCGGGGCAACCCGTTGTCGAGCCACTGCACCTTCCGGCCGTTGCCCAGGATCGCCGGGCGCGCGGTGCGAATGACCGAGTTGGTGTTGTCCTGAGCGCTGAAATCATTCAGCGAATCCGAATAGCGGATGTAGTAGCTGAAGTTGGTGAGGGTCGGAAACTCCAGCAGCACCCCGCCTGAGAGAACCGGCTTGTAGGTCACTGGAACCAGACTGCGCCGACCGATCGGGGTCTGGATGGTGCTGTCCAAGGCGAATTCGGTCACATAACCCGGGGTACCGATGCTGTTCGGTCGGCCATCGGACACGTAATACTCGAAGGTCAGCCGGCGGACGGCGAACGCATCCATCGGCCCCACAAACACCGAAGGATTGGGCGGAGAGCCCACCGGGCCCACCGAACTGGCCAGGGAGACGGGCACCCCACGGGTGTCATTGGTCAGACCCGTGACGATGAGCAGGACGTCCGCGAGGGCATCCGAGCGCAAATTCACAATTTGAGCAGCCTGCTCGAAATAACCGGTCTGTCGGTTGAGGGAGACCGATCCGCTCGGAATCACCTGCGGCGTCATCAAGAGGTTGAGGGGGAACGTCACCCGATCTGCCAAATTGGTTCCCAACACCCGGTCACTGCCGCTGGACAGAGGCAAAAACGGGCGGGCGATAACGGTCGCAGGATCCGCTTCTACCGGCACCAACCGGGCGGCCGCCAAGGCTTGAGCCGGATCCCGATCGGCTGCGGTGGTGAGCACCAACTGGCCAATCTGCTGATTCTGAAAGAACCCGACAGATGGGTCGTTAGTCAGAGAATAGACGAAGGAGAACCGTCCCGGCTGAAGGGTGCTACGAACCGTGGTATTGGTCGGCGCATCGGCAGCAGGTACGAAGCTCACCTCCCGGACTACTGAAGGGTCGAAGGTCCAAGTCGCACCCACTCCCCGATCTGAGCCCAACACCGAGAAAACCACTGGAAAGGAAAACTGCCGCACCGCTTCAGCGCCTGAGTGGGTGCTCACCGAGACCGTCCCCAATCGTAGTTGCGAAGCCACTCCGACCACCACCGAGAGTTGGGCCGGCTCGCTCACCACCGTGTTCGTCCCGGAAGTCACCGCCACGCGGAAGAGACCGCTGTAGCCGGTCGCCACGTTGGTCAGAACCAACTGCGAGAGGGTGGTGTTGGTGGAATTGTAAGCCCCCGCAGCGATGGGAGTTTGATTGGTGCCCACCAACCACTGGTAACTCAACGTGGCGGACGGATCGGAGGTCGGAGGAACCGCCACCACCGAAAGGCTAACCGTGTCGCCAGCATACGCACCCTGACTAATCGGCGGCCGAAGGATCACCGGCAGTCGCGTCGAGGCATCCGTTGCCGAACCAACCTCCAAAGCGACGCCCGTGGAGATGGAACGAAACCAAACGCTGTCCGTTGGCGATGCGGCTTCTTCCGGAGAGCCGGCCACCACAGCAACAGAGCCAGCCAACGGCAGGAGGCCCATCAACAGTCCACGGACAAAGGCATTCAACATGATCGGGTTCACCGGGCGTCCAACCGTTTCGGCCGCCGCCGGCAAGACGTTTCTGCGGGTCCTCCGAAGGCCCTTCAAGCGCAATCTGCTCCGGGACTCCCAAACTCATCCCCTCCCCGACCGGAAATGGCTGCGTTGGAAGGACTTCGCCCTCCGAGGGTTTCAATCCTTTCTGAACCCTCAACGAGGCTTCTTCTCGGCAAGGATCGGACGTCCCGAGGCGTCCAGGACCCGGATCAGGATCCGGCCACCATCCGGTGACGCATAAAGGCCATCGGTGTGAACGAACCACCACTGGTCGCCGTCGCGAAGATCCCCACCGGCGGCGATCAGACCCCCTTTCGGAACCTGGCCCTCAGACGGCAACCACGCCCACTCTTCGGCCCAGAGCTCACTTCGCGAAAGGCGTCCCGGAACGCTCGGATCCAGCGCTTGGGTGATGAAACGCCCAAACTTGCGGTCACCCATGGCCGTGGCACCAAGTCCCGTGAAGGGCCGGAACGACTCGAACTGCTTTTGCTCCGGAAACAGAGACATGTGCCCGCCTGAGTTGTGCTGAAAGCCATGGGCCGTCGCAAAACTCATGACCCGCGTGGTTTGGGTGGCCTTGTCAAAAGCCACATTGAAGAACCCGGTGTCCCTTCGCTCGTCGAGCACTGACAGAGAACGCCCCTGATTGGAGAGAACATAGCTCCGCGTTGCCGTCTGTGATGTTACCACAGCCGGTGTGCCGCGGCCGAGAAACGCCATCCAACGATCCGGGCAGGTCGCGACGCACATCTCGGTCTTTCCCTGAGCCACCGCCGGGTAATAGCGCTCCCAGGGCCATACCACCACCGCCGTGATGCGTTCGCCTTTTAGTCCCAGGTGAACCCACGTGGCACCGCCGTCGGTGCTCTTGAACATCCCACGCGATTCGCTGCCCACATATACGGTCTGAGGGGCCCGCAAATCGAACGCCAAGATCTCCCCGCAAAGCGCCGAAGGACCTTTCCCATCGAAATCACCATCGAAGGCCAACCGAACCCAATGCTGCCCACCATCGGTGGACTTCCACAGACCGCTCGTCGTGCCCTGCCCTCCGGCCCGAAGGATGATTTGGGGATTCTCCGGGTGGATGGCCACGCTGCGAACCCACAGGTCTTCTCCACGGAGGTCGCCATTGGCGGCCACCCAGGTCTTGCCCCCGTCGACCGTGCGGATCAGGCCCGCTGCGGACGAGCGCACCACCACCACGTCGGCCTCGGAACGGGCCACGACCACACCGGTCAACCGATCGCCCTCCGTCTGCTGAGCGACGATCGGCGATGGCGGGGTTGATTCAGGCAGTACGCCAGCCTGGATGGAGACATCTGAAATCCGAGCGTGATAGTGGGCCCGCGCCTCCTGCGGCAAGGCACTGAAAAACAGCCCCACATCCATTCCCGTGGATGCTTTGCGATGCTGGTAGGCGCCGCACTCCCACTGCTGCCCGTCCCGAGAGGACCAGGCCGTCCACACGTCACCCTGCCGGACGATCCGCATCCAAGGGCGGCCTTTGGGCAGTTCATAGGAACTAATTCGCCCCCCACCCAAGTCCGAGAAGTCCGCGGCACAACGCAACCCGTCTGCTGCCGTTTGAACGACATAAAAATGCTGACCCCATTCCCAATTCAGACGTTCACCATGCTCCAAGGCGGCCACTCCGACCCAGGCCCGCCGGTTGACCGGTTCACCGTGCGAGCCGTTGTAACCCTCGATCCGGCAGGTGGCCGTGAAGTCGCCGACCCAACGCCGGGTCACGGTGTGCATCCCGTTCCCGAAGAACTGAAATCGGTTCGAGCCTGTCTGCCAGAGTCCGGCGGTGGCTTTGGCATCCCCGACATTGCGAACGGTCCACTCGGCGGACACGGGTTTGCCGGTGACCGTGAGATTTAGCGGCGTGGAATCCACGGTGTGGTCGCCATCGAAAACGACACGTGCCCACAGCGTGTTGCTGCCGGACGGCAAGGGTCCGTGATACGTGAGCGAAGGGCCGCTGCATTCGGCCAGTTGCAGTGGACCGAGGAAGAGCAAGGTCCTGTCCACGGTGTGACCGCGGGGATCGGTGATCACCGACACCCGCCCCGTCCCATCGCCCGGCGATTCGGCCCGGACGACAGGATGAGGGAAAGCCCCACTCTCCGCGACCCGCAGCGATTCTAGAGGAATGGGTTGCCGAGAAAATCCGGGGCCTTCCCACTCGACACTGAAATTTCTGGCCGGCAACGCATCATAGACATGCGTCATCGCCACCGGATGGTCGCCCGCGGCCAGCACCACCACAGCCGCCCGCTCTGTCGTGCCGTGTTGACCGTCCCACACGAGCACGTCACCGCCGTCGATCTGGAATCGGTAGGCGCCGTCGATTTGTGCCCGGAAAATGTAGGGTCCAGCCTCAGGCACGCGCAGCAATCCCCGGAAATCCAAGGAGTAGCCATGGTCCCGGTTCTCCCGCACGCCCAAGTCGAATCCGCGGGACAAGCCGCGCCGCACCTGAATGCCCTGGGGAATTTCATCCAAACTCAGCCAATGGTGTTCCTCGTCGGGCTTCTGCAACGGGGGATTGAAGTAATTCACCCGCCGTTTCGAGTCCTTGTGCCGCAGCTCGTAGAAAAGCCCTGTGACCGTCGGAGAAGTCACAGGTGCCGGGGCGGTTGTCTTCACCATTGCTGCAGCGACGATCACCGACGGAGCCGTTTGATCGAAGAGATCGGTCAGCGTGAAGCGCACCGTAGACGCCGAGGCGGGCGCATCGATCAGCAGGTCCCGCAACGAGGGATTCCGTTCTTCCTTCACCGCCATCGGCTGCCCCTCACATTGGGGATGGTCGAACAGCTCGACTCGGTATGAAAAAGCCGGCGACGCGGTCGGCGGAACCGCCCACGAAACGGCGATCTGCCCACCCGATCTGACCGCCCGGACATCCATCACAGCCGGCCGATCGAGAGTCGGACGATCCGGCTGGCTCACGGTGAAGGCATGCTTTTGGTCACCGGCCAGCGGCAACCCGCTGAGTTGTCGAGGCAGCAGATCGGGCCGCTGCGCGTATTCAATGGCGGCATATTCGTGTCCTTCTTCGGCGACGGTGTTCACGATGACGTACAGAGTCTTGTCGATCGTGATCGTGTCTGATTTCCGCCACTGCCCCTCCTTGCGGAAATAACCAAATCTTCGGTGGAGCGAACGCACCGCCTTCTCGCTGGTAAGCGGTTCCAGAAACCCACTGTTGCCGGTGAATGAAGTGGCGGGAATCGGCAGGCGCGCGATGCCGATGAGATGCCAATGACCGGTCGCCTGATCCTTCAGCCATCGGCCGACACATGCATGCCGACCACCACCCACCGGTTGCCAGACACGCGCCAACAGGGTGTACCACCGCTGACGTTGAACAAACGGCCATACCTCCGCCCCCGTGGTGCCACTGCTGCCTTCGCCACCATAGTCGTTCTTGATAAACAAATTCGGCGCCACATCCGTGAAGCGCACCGGCATTCCAGCCGCGTCGCTGCCCCAGAACGTCCAGACCGACCCAGGCCGGAAGGAGTCCTGGCGAGCCGCATCGGGATTGGGAGTCTGGCCTGGACCATCCGGGACGTAACTGGTGAACCCAGCGTAGAAACTCAGATTGTTCGGCTTCGGATTGAAGCCCGAATTCCAGTTCGCAAAGTAGGTCCCTGAAGGCCACCACGGCCAGCGCACATCCATCAGGATAATGTCCGCTCCATCTTCAATATTCTCGCTGTACCAAGTCGCTTGAATCGCCCGGGCCGGCGAAAACAGCACGACGAGGATGAGGAAAAGGCGGATTCTTCTGAAGAAAGCCGTCATGGCACGATTGCTTGAAGGAGGGGACTCATCGACGGATGAGCCTCGGCGACCCACTCATCCCGGTGGGCGGCGATCCGGGTTTTGCAGAGGGTGCAACTCCCGACGACCATGGACGTGCACGGCTGTCCACTCGGCCAATCGGCGTCCGAGCAATCGGCACACTCCCTCAGCATCCTCACCGCGGGGCTCCTTGACCACCACAGCCCCGTAGTGAGGGGTATGCAAACGCGTGGCATAGTCGGTGACGCCAAACACCAAGAACCCGAAGTTCATCAGCACGGTGAGCAGGCTTTGGCAGGCCAATTCCATACCGCCGCCCCAGCCACCCGCGGTGCTGAACGCACAGCCGATCTTGCCATCCACCTTCATCCAGTGCGGGCCCATGACCTCGTCCCAGAAGCGCTTCATGCGCCAGGACAGGATTCCCATATTGGTCGGACTCCCCAGCGCCAGTCCATCGCACCAGAGAACATCCTCAGCCGTCGCCTCCGCGACGGACTTCACCCGCACCTCGGTGTCGGGCACCGATCGAGCCCCCTCGGCCACCAATTCCGCCATCTTGGCGGTGTTGCCCGACAACGAATCGAAAAGCACGAGGACGCGGTTCATGTCGGCAGATTGCAAACCCGGACCCGCCGGAAAGAAACCGGATTCTTGACGATCCCGGACCGACGCAAAGGGCTCCTGAATGGAGCCCTCGACAAAACCGGCTAGAATCGGCGAACCCGAAAGAACCGGCTCGTACCGGAGGTCTCGACACGAAGCTCCTCGGTCCGGGTCACCGTGGCGGCGGGCCAAGTGCTCAGCGCAGACCAATCACCCTCGGCGAGGGAAAGGCGTTCCTCCAGTCGATGAGAGGCGCCGGCCACCGCCTCGAAACGGATGCGGATGCCGGTTGAATCCCGCTCGGCCACTACCCGCACGGGCTCCTCCGACGTGTCGGGCTCAGGGCCGCCGGGCGATCCTCCTGCCCGAGTGCTGCGCTTCCAAGACGCGGCCAGAGACGGGTCTCCCGGCGACCGAGGATTGCCCAGCACCAACGAGTACCCCCCGCCGTCGGCCATGGGCTCCCACGAGGCCTCATAGCGGAAATCGAAAACCGGCTCCTCCAGCGGTCCATAGAGGGCCAAGCGCTCGCCCTCGTTGGACAATTGGTCGGATCCGTATTCCCCAATCAAATTTGTGACGGTCAGGTAAGCAACCGAGAACCGTGCCAAATTGCGAACCAGGACACCGTAAGCCCCGGGCGCCAAACTCGGGGCGTTCGTGCGGGACCAACTGAAGTCGATGCCACCCCTCAGGCGCATGCCTGCCAGCGAAACCGGAGCCTCTCCGCGGTTCCAGAGCTCCACAAATTCCAACTCGTCGGCATCGCCGGGAGCACCACCATCATCGGGGTGGAAGTGGATTTCGCTGACCACCAACGGGATGGGATTCACCACATAGGTGGCCGACACCGGGCTCGACCAGTTGGATTTCAACGGCGGATTGTCCGCACCGGTCAGCGCCGTGTGCTGCGGATTCACCGACCGAGCCACCAACTTGGCATTGGCTCCCAGAACCACCGGAGCCCCGGTGTAGCGAATGGCTGCCGGATTGGTTCGGCCGCCAGGCAAGCGAGGATCCGAGCCATCCAACGTGTAGTAGACCGAGAGCGTCGATCCCGACGGGGCGGCGATGGCGGCCCCGAACCCGGCAGGCACTCGACCCGAGGGACTGGCCAATCGGGGCGGCGCGACAAATTGGCGGTCCATGAAGTCAGTGCGATTGGAGATCCAGGCCTTCATGAGGTTGACCTCGGCCTGGTAACTTCCGCCACGCGGCACCAAGCCCCAGCGGTTCTGCTCTCGGGGTTGGGCCGCCCGCACCTGACGGGCGAGATCGTCGATGAGCCTCCAGAGGTTGGTGGTGGACAGATGGCCGCCACGGAGCCCCTGGTATCGATCGATGTAGTCCTGGAAGAACTCCGGGTCGCGGAACACCCGATCCCACCACGGATAATTGAAGAAATCAGTCCCGCGGTCGCTGCTTTGCGAACGCCAGACCCGCGGATTGGCGTCGCGTCCATCGGTCGAACCCAGGGCGCGATCGAAGTCCCACAAGGGTCCAAAATGAATCTTGCCGTCGCGCTTCTTGTGGAAATAGGCGCTGAGACGCAAGGCATCCACATTGAAGGACAACACGTTGAGCAGGTGATGATCCACCCAGGAACCCGTATCGATGTAGGCCCGGAATCCTGTCACGGGATTGGTGAACCGGGCATTGTCGTAGAGGGCATTGCCAAAGGCTTTCAGATGGTTGCGGATGTAGTTGAGCTGAGCGGCGCGAGCGGGGAGCTTGAGTTGGTCTTCTCGTGGATCGACCAGCGCCACCGTCTGGTTGGCCGCAAATATTCCCGCGTCTCCCGGATCCAATCGGTCGATCTTCATGAGGTAACCGCCGGACAATGAGGGCAGCGTGAGATTCTCGGGCTCCAACGACCCAGCATCGACGCGGTCTTTCCCGACCTCGATCCGGTCCATCAGCACATAGATACCCGCATAACTGGTCGAGTCGATGGCTCCGGTGCCTGAACCCACAAAGTACACCTCCACAAAGCGGGTGTTCGGCGAGTAGCGCCCGATGTCCCGGCTGAGTTGATGCATGAAGGGATTGTGAATGAGCACCGGCTCGAAGTAGTTGGGAGCATACATCACCCAGTCACCGTCGGCGGGCATCCCCAAGGGCGACAAGGGGCGGTCGTTGTCCCATTCGTCCCGAAACTCCACCCGGTAACTGGCCTTCTCGATCCCCTCCGTGCTGGAGCCGCGTACCGAAATTCCGGCTCGAGTGGCCAAGGTCGGCGCACGGGTCAGTCGAGTCACGCCGTTGGTATCGGGCTCGAAGAGCTGCATGTGGGCGAAAACCCGAGTGTTGGCCGGAGGTCGGCCTCGACCGAAATCATGGATGAGCATCACCGGCAGGTCGGAACGAAAATTGGCCACCGTCGCCGAGAGCGGCAGGAAGGTCTCCCCCCTCAACTCTCCGGGCAGCAGACCGCCGGAAAAAGCGCGCGCCCGCACCCGGACCGCCAGCGTGTTGAACCGCAGCGGAACCGAGTACACGGCCGAGGACTCGGTGGGAATGGAGCCATCGACCGTGTAGCGAATCACCGTCCCGAGGGGCACGGGGGCATTGGTCGATGCGCTCAACTCCAGTTCCAAAGTGCCCGAGTAGGTGCCACTGGAGACTGAAAACACCACCTCGGGTGCGAAGCCATCGCCCTTGGCTCCATTCGGAGCCCCCGGTGTGGGCACCACGAAGTACCCGTTGCGGTTCGGAGCCCCCTCGGCGTGACCATAAGAAACATCGGCCTTCTGCAACGGATAGGCCGGGGCGTATTCGTCCTGCACAGCGCCATCGGCATTCAGAAGTGCCAATCGCTCGCCCGAAGAACTCAGCTTGAAGGAGGTGTGCAAGCGCGACGTGTCGTTGGTGCGATTCTTGCCCGACGCAAACAAGCGCAGTCGCCCATTGGGAGCCAACAACAAGGAAGGAAACACCCAGCGATCGGTCCCGGCCACCAGCGACCACCCTTGGAGTGCAGCGAGCGATGTCCCGCTGTTGAAGAGTTCGATCCAGTCGGAATTATCCCCGTCCTCATCCCGCAAACCACGGCTGTTGACCGCTAGGAACTCATTGATGAGCACCCCCTTGGCCTCAGATCCGCCTTCCACCGTGACCGACCAGGCCGCACCAGCAAAGGGCCGCGCCGACGATGACAAATCGGTGATCCCATGATCGGAAACGAACTGGAAACCCACCGTACCCACGCCGACCTGAGGAACGCTGAAGAGGTATTGATCGGGAGCCACGGCCACCACCGATTGAGCGGCCACGCCGTTGACCCGCAAGTCGGCGGCATCCACCCCCCGAACGGGTTCATCGAAAAGCACCTCGATCGAGGTGAACGGAGCCACCACCGTTCCCTCGGCCGGCAGGATCCGGGCGATGCGGGGCGCTTGCTGATCCAACTCACCCTCCAATTCGGCATCGAGCACCAGGTCGCTGCTGGTCAGATTGGCATTGAGCACCTGGATGGCCAGCACGTTGAGCCCCGCCTTGAGCACCTCGGTTGGCAAGGCCACCGCATGATCTACAAACTCCACCGGTTCGACCGCAGTTCCCGTGGCCACTGAAGCAAAGGTCAGGTCCCCATCGGGAGCCCCCGAGCGGGCCACTTCTCGGCCATTGATCCAGGCGACGAATCCATCATCGACCTTCACGCGCAGGATCAAACTGCGGACATCTGCCGGGGAACCCACCGTGAACGCACGACGCAGGAACACCGAGGAATACCGGTTCTGCATGTCGGTGAGTTCAGTGCCCGTCAACGCCTCACCGTAGAAGACCGGAAGCGTTGCCGCAGTCCAAGCGGCGTCGGCAAAGCCCAAGGCCCGCCAGGCGGTCGTGTCCGGAGATGAGGCTTCGGCGGTTCCCTTGGCCAAACGCCAAACATCTCCTCGCGGAATGAGTCGCTGAGTCTGGGCCTCCACGATCAAGGCACCAAGCAGCCACAGCAGCGCGGCTGCAGAGCAAGGGATCCAACGGGTCATTGTCCAAAGACTAGGCATGGTTCCTCGAGGCCGCAAAGCCTCGAACACCCGGGATCCATCACTGGAAAATAGCCGTTGCCGCTGGCTTGGGGGCTTCGATAGCGTCCGCCCGTGATTCCGATGCGTGAACAGGTAGCCGTACGTGTAGCCCCCCAGGGCTGACGCGGACTGGCCGACTGTTTGGAATCCAGGTCGCCCGCGTCTCCGGCAACGGATCGCGGGCTTCGGTTCTGTGCGGGGCCCGTTTCCAGAGCCGGTGCGTCCAGGCCAGCCTCCACGAACCG
>CANHYD010000032.1 GCA_947464705.1 Verrucomicrobiota bacterium
CGGTCGGTCCTCCCGCGGGCCGAGCGACTGCGTCAAACCGCCGCTGAGTTTCCCCAACCGATTTGTCAGGAATTAATCGCCTTTGTGGCCGCATCGACCCGGGGCCTGTGTGCAGATCCAGGCCGCTGGAATGGCTCCAACTCCGACGACGAAGCCTCGACCGACTGACCCGCCGACTGACCCGTAATCCCAGGGGCTGCCCGAGCGCTGCTGCCGGCCGATCTCTGAGCCTCCCCCCGCCAACGATGGAATTCGCTTACTCCTTGGTCCAACTGGCCAACGGCACCACCAGCATACGATCCCTGGCCGAAGGGGAAACCTTCCACCCGGTCATCGGCCCGGTCGCCGAGGCCGAGGCGCTGTACGTGCGACAGCTGCGACTCCCCGAACGCCTCAGCGCTTCGACCGACCCGGAATGGGTGCTCTGGGATGTGGGGCTGGGCAGCGCGGCCAATGTCACCACCGCCCTGCGGCACCTGGCCGGGATCCCGAAACGGATCCGCATCGTGAGCTTTGATCACACCTTAGAGCCCCTGCGCTTCGCCCGAGACCATGCCCAGGAGCTAGGCTATCCATTGGGCTTCGAGACCGCCTTCGGCGCTCTGCTCGAACACCACCACTGCGAATTCGTCCACGATCGCCTTTCGGTTCGTTGGCAAGCCGAGGTGGCCGATTTTCCGGGCCGCATCCAATCCGCCGCGCCACTACCGGCTCCCCACGCGATCTTCTACGATGCGTATTCCCCGGCACGAAATCCGGCGATGTGGACACTGCCCCTCTTCCAACGGCTCTTCGAGCGCTTGGATCCGGAACGGCCCTGCGCCCTGGCTACCTATTCCCGGGCCACCCTCCTCCGGACGACCCTGCTCCGGGCCGGCTTCTGTGTCGGTGCTGGTGAGGCCACCGGGGAAAAGGAAGAGACGACTCTGGCCAGCAATGCGCTGTCCCTGATCCCCCGGCCCCTGGGAAGCGACTGGCTGGGCCGAGCGCTGCGTTCCACCAGTGCCGAACCCCTCGAGAACGCCGCCTACCGGCAGGCTCCCCTGTCTGAAAAGACCCGAGCCGCCCTGCTGGGCCACCCCCAGTTCCGGCAAGATTAACTCGTTGGACCTGAGTTGAATTCTCAGGCGCGCACTGAGCACTGAACGATTCAGTTGCGAGGCGCGGGCCGATGGGAGGCCCATGGTTGAGACCCGGATCGAGCGAACAACGAAGCTCTTGCAGAAGAAGGCGCCTTGCCAGCACGACCGATCCAACTCCAAACGTTGGCTGAGACTGGCTGGAATGAAGGCCTGTCTGGCAGACCCAATTTCTTGGCTTCAGAAATAACCGGGAAACCGATCCTGCTCGAAGAGTCCGATGAAACCCAGACCACTCAATCGCGGTTGGTTCATGGATTCGACGTGGCCATCAAAAAACCAGCCATTGGCCCGGTTGGAATGACGGCCCTGTATTTCATAATCCTCATCGATCCGGAAGACATGAAACTGTCGGGCGGTGATGCCCAGACGGCCCCGACTGGTGGTATCGGCCAAGTGCAGGTACGAGGCGGGTTGTTCAATCCGCTCACTCTGGAGAATCTCTTGAAGAGGCCCGGTCCGCAGGGCCTCCGGAGGGTCCACCCAGACACCAAAAGTCATCAGCCAATTGGTCCAAGAATAAGGGGGATAGGTGGGGCAGAGAAAGATGGAGGCCGGCAGGTTCTGATGAGCCGCCAGCGATTGGGCCCATGTATTGGTGATCACCAATGGTGATTGAAGACGAATCGCCCCTCGATGGTCCTGCGCATAGAGTTGAGTAGCCAATCCCACCTGCCGCAAATTGCTCTGACAGCGCACCGAGCCCGCCTTGGCTTTGGCCGACGACAATGCAGGCAACAACATCGCCGCCAGAATGGCGATCACAGCGATCACCACCAGCAACTCCACCAAGGTGAACGCGTTTGCGCGGGCGACCGGCGACCTCATCGCGCTCACTCTACAAACATTCTTGGACCGGCGCCATCCCCTTCCCGAGGGTCCGGGACTATTGCCCGATCTTGCCTGTCCCTCAGCGCTCCAACGGGGCTCCCTCGGCTGGCTTTCGTTCCAGTCCAGCGCACCTCGATGCAGGCGTGCGCCGATTTTTTAAAATGCATCCAAAAACAGGGGCCATTCCAAGCCGCAATCCCTCGTCCAACACTTCATCCACAAGCAGCGCCTAAACAATTGTTTTCGCGTCTGTTGTTAACAGGTTATTAACAGATCAAACAGCGTCGTTGCACCAGGCCGGATGCGGTTTTGGAATTGAAATTAAAACAGATGAATCACCGTGTTTTGGCCCATTTTTTAGAACTAATCGCCTCCGAATCCAATTGTGTTCACCAACAGTATAGGCTTCAAACGGCCCAGTTGGTGGCAGGTTGATTCTGTCTCAGTGGACATTATTGGATTAGATATTTATTCTTGCATTGCTGTTTCCACTCGTTACGATCACACCACAACGCGCCGCTCTATGCTGGTTTTCAGCACTGGAAGGTCGGGTTCAAATAAAAGAAAACGTATCCATCATGGACATTACCAAAGAGATCGAACGTCAGGCCCAGGAACTCCAGAAGAAGCTGGAACTGTTGCGCGACAACAACCTCCAAGAGCTGGTCGCCAAGAAAGCCGAACTCGAAACCCAATTGGCTGACATCGAAGCTCAGATCTCCAACACCTGCAAGCGGCTGGGAATCTCCACGGCGGGTGTTTCCTCCCCGGCTCGCACTGAGCGGCGGACGCGTATGGGCGGCGATGTCATCCGCGCCAAAATCACTGAAGTCTTGAAGGCTACCCCCCAAGGCATCTCTCAGATCGAAATTGCCAAGCAAACCGGTGTTTCTTACGCCAGCGTGATCAACTTCCTGAAGGACAATCAGGAAACCATCCGCACCGAAGGCGATCGCAAGAGCAAGCTCGTGTTCCTCAAGTAAACGAGCAGCCCCTCCCATCGATGGGGCAAGCCCTGGGAGCCTCCTCTGAGGCAAGCGCCATGGGCATAGCTAATCCGCCTGATCGATCTGGAAAAACTATCGGCCGGTATTCGCAGAGCACCTCGAAGGTGCTCTGAAGTCGAATACCGGCCTTTTTCGTCTGCGGATCCACCGGCACAAACCGTCGAATCGGTTTCATTGGGCCGTTCAAAGCCTTGGGCCGTTCAGAGCCGGAGCCCATTCCGAGACGGCACTTCAGGGATTCAACAATCCAATCACCTCGTCGAGCAGTTCGGGCGCGCAGGCCACCGCGGATGTGGCTCCGGTATGATTGGCAGGGTGGCCCTGCCAGTCGGAGACGCGAGCGCCGGCCCCTTCCAACACGGGCACTAGCGGCAGGAGGTCCCACGGATTCATGATCGGATCCACCATCACATCCACCCACCCTGAACACAGCAGCAAGTAACCGTAACAGTCTCCGAAGCCCCGGTAGAGGCGAACCGAACGGGTCAGGGCATCAAACCCGGCTCCATTCTGATACTTGGCCGGATACAACGGATCGGTGGTGAGCAAGGAGGCCTCGGAAAGGCGGGTGCACGGTCGGATCCGGACGGGCCGATCATTGAGCGTGGTGGTGGTGCCATCTCCAATCATCAGCTGCCGCATCACCGGCTGGTGAATGCAGCCGACAATGGGGCGACCGCGATGGAGCAACCCGATGAGAGTCCCAAAGAGTGGGACCCCCAGAACGAAGCTCTTGGTCCCGTCCACCGGATCGAGCACCCAAACGTACTCAGCATCGCCCCGCTCCGTGCCGAATTCCTCGCCGATGATCCCATGATCTGGAAAGCGCCGGGCAATCATCTCCCGCATCACCTTCTCGGCCCCGCGATCGGCTAGGGTCACAGGGGAGGCATCGCTCTTGAGTTCCAAGCCCATGTCCCGGGCTCCGAAGTAGGGCAGGATGACCTGGGCGCTGGCCTCGGCAAGTTCCCGCATGAAGGCGACAAAGGGCTCGTGATTCATGAAAACGCCCGATGGAAACAGGATTGCCCGTGTTTGGAAACCGAAGACCCGTTACGGGATCGGTTCAGCCAGGCTCTCAGACCCGGACCAAGCCAGCCAAGAGCCGCTCGGCCAACCGGCCGCCCAGGCGCTCGGCCTCCCGGACCGGGGCCTTGTCCTCCTCGAAGCGGCCCATCCCGTCGCGGAAGACCGCCACGCGCAGGTGCAACTGGTGCCCGACCACCCGGGCATAGCCGGCGATGGGACTTTGACACCCGCCACCCATCCCGCGCAGGAAGGCCCGCTCGGCCAAGACCGCCTGATGGGTGTTGAAGTGGTTCAAGATCTCCACCCGGGAGCCAATCTCCGAATCTCCGGCGCGGATTTCCAGCGCCACGGCACCCTGCCCCACGGCCGGCAGGAATTCTTCCGGCTCCAGAATCGTCCCGAGAATGCCCTCGGGCGGCGGATCAAACACCGACCGTTGGGCCGGACTCAGCCGATAATCAGCCCGCAGCACTCCTTGGGGGCTGAGGTCGAAGCCCAGACGAGACAACCCGGCGGCGGCGAGCAAGGTGGCATCGATCCCATCGTCCTGAAGCAGCTTGGAGAGCCGGGTCCCCACGTTGCCCCGGATCGGGACCACGGACATATCCGGCCGCAGCGCCTTCACCCAGGCTGCTCTCCGGGTGCTGCTGGTGGCCACCACCGCACCCTCCGGCAAGTCTTCCAGTGAGAGGCCTGGCCCAAAGCCCGAACGCTCCTTGCTTCCCGGAGTCCACTCGGCCACCGGATTCTTCTGTGCGACGACCCTGACCGCATCGCGATACAGCAGGACCTCCCGGACATCGGCGCGCGGACAAATGGCTCCCAGTTTCAGCCCTTCCGGCAGTTCGGTGGGCAAATCCTTGAGGCTGTGGACCGCCAGGTCCGCCCGACCCTCCAGGAGGGCCACTTCGAGTTCTTTGGTGAACAATCCCTTCGGCAGCGGAGTCCCCGAATCGGCCGACGCCGAAGTCTGGAGGGCATCGCCCGTGGTTCGGATCACTTCCAATTCGAAGCGTTCGCTCGGGAAGGCCGCCTGAAGGTGAAATTGGACCTGACGAGACTGGGCCAATGCCAGGGCGCTGCCACGGGTGGCGATGAGGATGGGTCGATTCAGGGGCATGGGAATCAGGCGGCCGGTGAGCGCAGGGCAAAGGGGCCGAAGCGGCGCTCACCGTCAAATTCGGCGGCGGCCTCGCGGATCATGGCCTCACAACGGGCCACCTCTTCGCGGCGTTGGCGAGTCGCCGTGTCGGCCACCGATTGGAGATCATCGACATTGGCCAGGAACACCTCTGGCAACAGGGTCACCGCAGGATCGATGTCCCGGGGCACGGCCAGATCGATGAGCAAGATGGGACGGGGCCTGCGCCCAGCCATCAAGCGTTCCAGACGGGCCCGGTCAAGGATCGGATGCGGCGAGCCCGTAGCACTGACCACGATATCCACCGCGGTGAATTCACGTTCCCAGTCCTGAAAACCGATGGCCCGACCTTCCAACTGTTCGGCCAAGGCCGCAGCACGGTCGAAGGAACGATTGGAAACCAGGATGCCCTGGGCGCCCCGACCTCGCAGCGCTCGGGCGGTCTTTTCACTGGTGTCTCCGGCCCCGATCACCAGCACTTGGCGTCGATCCAAGTCGTCGAAAATCCTCTCGGCCAATTCGACGGCGACCGCGGCCACCGAGGTGTTGCCCCGTTGAATCTGGGTTTGGGTGCGGATCCGCTTGGCCATGGCGAACGCCCTTTGGAACGACCGGTTCAAGATGCCCCCGGTGCTCCCAGAGGCCAAGGCGACCGAATAGAAGCGCTTGATTTGACCCAGGATCTCCGTCTCGCCCAGCACCAGCGAATCCAGCCCGGAGACCACGCGAAATAGATGTTCCAGGGCAGCGGTTCCTTGATGCGTGTACACGATTCCCGTCAGGTCGCCGGGTTGGCCCCGATCGCGGGCCAGAAAACCGCGCAATTGCTGCGCCAGTGCCGCTGGATCACCCGATGGGGTGGCCGCGTAGAGTTCGACCCGGTTGCAGGTGGAAACCACCAGAGCCTCGGTGGCCAAGCCCAAGGATCGAATGCGGGCGGCCGCGGGTGCGAGGTCCGCCTCGGCAAAGGCCATCCGCTCCCGCACCTCAACGGGTGCGGTTTTGTGACTGAGACCCACGGCAACGAGAGGCATCAGGAGTTGGGGCGTGGAACCCGGTTGTGCATCTCGGACAGAAGGTACATGCCCCAGAAGGTGAGCATGAGCACGGCAAAGCCCAGAACCGAGCCCCAGGCCAACCGACGACCCCGCTGCCGAAACTGCCAAGCACCGAGCAAAAGTCCGCCATAAAGCAGCCAGGTGACGCAGGAATAAATCACGAAGGGATCCGCGACAAACCACGCTCCCCGCGCTTGGCGCAAGTAGAGGGAACCCGAGGCCAGACCCGCCGACAGCAGGCCCCAACCCACCCAGAGCAAGCCCGTCGTCGCCGACTCCAGGCGAGTGATGGGCGGCAACAGCGCCCGCAACGCCCGGGCCTTGTCAAAACGCAGGCTGTGTTCTTGCCGCAGGTACATGCCGGAGGCCAAAGAACCCAGACCGAAGGATCCATAGGCCAACAGCACCAGGGCCGCATGGATCGGCCCCCAGCCACTGGAGAAGTCGGGGCGCTGCCCGGCGGGCGGGTCCAGGGCGGGCATCAGAGCAAAGACTCCCAGCAGGGTGAGGACCGGCGCCGCAAAGGCCCCCAAGAATCGCATGCGACTGAACCCGCCGATCAACAGGTAGACCGCGGAAATGGTCCAAGTCACGAACATGGTCGCCTCGAACAGGTTGTGAATGGGACACCGTTCGAGAGAAAATCCGCGACGGAACATAGCTCCGGTGTGGAGCACCCAACCCACCGCCATGAGCCCGTACAGCGCAACGCTGTCTCGCTGGAACTGCCGACGCCAGATGATCACGGCGAAGCCCGCGGCCAGCGCATACAGCACCACCGCAGCGGCAAACAATCCCCGATCGGAAAACGGCAACAACACGGGTCTCTCAAGTTACACGCAGACAAGGAACGAGCAAACAGCAGTTCAGTCGCCCTTGGGGCGCACCGTTTGGGCGACCGAACCACCAGTCTTTGTCCGTTTCATCCAGCAGCCCGTCTCCGGACGGGCCCGGAACTATTAGTGCTTCTTGACCCGCACGTTGCGGTACTGAACGACCGACTTCGGATCGTGGGCCTGGAAAGCGATGGTGCCTTCGTTGAGCTTGCGCTCGAAATCCTTACCAGCCTTGCGACCCGCCTCTTCGGTGAAATCATTGACCAGCTTGCCATTGAGGAAGATCTGGACGCGGTTGCCCTTCACAATGACGTGGTGCGTGTACCATTCGTTGTCGCGAACCACGCCCTCGAGCTTATCGGCCTTCACGTCCTGCACCGAATAGATGCTGCCGGACTTGCGCCAATCGCCCTGGGTCTGGTTGACCTGGGTCTCGTAACCGCCCCAGGGCCATCCGGAGTCCTGGTACTTGGTGTGGATGTAAATACCGCCGTTGGAATTGGGAGCCGTCTTCACGTCGACCTTCAGCTCAAAGTCCTTAAACGGAGCCAGCGGGCCGGTGTAGAAGTTGTGGGACCGTTCACCCTGGGCCTTGAAGCCGCCATCGGCGAGGCTCCAAGAAGCCTGGCTCTCGTTGACCTTCCAACCGGTCCAAGAACCGTCGGAGATCAGGGTGAAGCCCTCGGAGTCCACATGGCCAATCTGGCCCGTCTTGGGCTTGGAGGCAGCGGAATCGGCGGCATTGGAGGCACAACCAGCGAGGATCGCGGCGGCCACGACGATGGGAAAGCAAAGGGTCTTCATTGGGCGCAGTCTAGGTACGGCCCAGACCATGCATCTGGTCCCTCGGGTGGGGCAAACGGGAATTCACCGACGGGATGGATTGCCGGCAGCCCCGCTTCCCGTTGAACTGATGCCGTGTCCGACACGACAACCACGCTGGCCTGTGCCGCACCGACGGTTTCCCGACGGTCGCGGGGGGCTTGGCAACCGTTCACTGGGAACGGGATATCTCGCTTTGCCGATGCGAGCGTCAGCCGTGCCCTCGGATTTCTCGGAGGGTTCGCTCTGACCACGGCCCTGGTGCTGGGCTGGGCTTTGCACACCACGTGGTGGCCCGTGATGGACCAAGCCGTGCGGGAGTTTCCAGAGGATGGGCCCGCCTTGGTCCGGGGTCGATTCCAGTGGCCGGAGACAACACCGCGGTTGCTGGCTGATTCGCCCCACTTGGGTGTCGCGGTCCGCCCCGACGACTCGGAACCCCTGGGTCGCACCGCGGACCTTCAGCTCGAACTGCTCCCGGGAACCCTGCGCCTGGCCGGGATTGCCGGATTCGTGGATCTACCCTGGCCCGCGACGGCCACACTGCCGCTGGGGCGTCTCCAAGCGCAGGCCGCCTGGGAAGCCTGGCGACGGCCCGTGTTCACCGCTCTCATCCTCACCGCGGCGGCGGCCATGACGGTGGTCTGGAGCCTGTTGGCCCTCGTTCTGACTCTGCCACTGCGATTGGTCGCCTTCGTTTTGCAAAAGCAAATCACCCTCGGCGGGTGCTGGCGCCTGAGCGCTGCGGCCAGCATGAGCGGGTCGCTGGTGCTCAATCTGGGAATCGGCAGCTATGTGATGCGGTGGTTGCCTTGGCCAGCGCTGGCCGCCGTGGTCGTGATCCACCTGCTGGTCAGCGCACTGTTTCTCAGCTGGGGACTCGTCAGTCGCCCCAGGAAAACCCGCGACACAGCGCCAACCAATCCCTTCCACCCGGGAGCGCCCAAGTCGAGTTCTCGGAAGTCCGGGAGCAATCCGTTCGGATGACTCCGGATCAGCGGGCGGGCGGATTAATCCGCGCTCCCTTGGCCTTGAGTTCTTCGAGCTGGACCTTGGACTGCTTGGACAGCGGGTTGCCCTCGAGGTACACCCGCATGAAGGGAGCAAAATTCCGGGTCTTCTCCAGATCGGGGGTCATCCAGCGACTCAGGGGCGCCAAATCCCGGATCCGATTGTGGGACAACTGCAGGAAGGACGGCGCACGGATACCGGACAACGGCGCCAAATCGCTGATGCCGTTGTGGGAGGCCGAGAGCATCGTGAGATTACGGAAGGCTCCGAACCCGTCGATCGAGCGGATCTTGTTATGATCGATGTACAAGGTCGCCACCCGGGGCAAATTGGTCAGTGATGCCACCGAGCCAAGGCGATTGGCCGACAAGTAAATCGAGGCCAAGTTGGTCAGACCCGACAAGGGCTTCACGTCCTTCACCCGATTGTGGGAAAGCTCGATGTACTGCAGGGCCGGGACAGAGGCCAGAGGGGCGATGACCGAGACCTGATTGGATGCCAAGTTGAGGTACTGGAGCTGCTTCAGTCCGGCCAAGGGCGCGAGATCGAGAATCTGGTTGCCCGGAATCTCCAGCGAGGCCAAGGCGACGCAATGTTCCAGACCCGCCAAGCTGGTGATGCCTGAGAAGGGCGCGGAGACTGTCGACACCGTGGACACGTCGGCAGCCGTCAGAGGGTCCTGCGATTCCCGCTTGGCGAAAACCTGCCGGCGCACGGCTGCCTCAAGCTTCTTGTCCTTGAAGACGGAGACTGGCGCGTTGGTGACCGCCGACTTCTCAGCGGGCTTGGGCGCAGATTCTGCCGCGCTCATCGGCACCGAAGCCAACAGCAACACCGAAGCACACAGGGAGGGAAGGATAGCTCGCTTGCTCATGGAAATGGTCCCACATCATGACCAGCCGTGGAATCAACGGAAGCGATTTTCGGATCGAAGTCTCTGGCGGATTTGCCTTCGCCCCCAACCCGGATCGTTTCTGCTCAGCGCTTCGAGGGTGCGTTGGTCTTGAAGGCACCACGGAAGAGCCAGTGACGCTTGAGTCCCCCCACGAAATCCGAGGAATTGGTCAGGACACCCTCGACCGCCGGAAGGGTGTTCGAGCGAACCGTTCCCAGGGTCCGCTCAACCTCGACCAACGTGCCCGGCAACGTCGTATTGAGATTGGACACCAAGGGCCCCACCCCTTGGATCTGCTGGTTTACCTCGGTGACCAGCGGCGGAACGGTGCGGCCCAATTCGGAAAGCAGCGGTGGCAGCGTGCTGTTCAAGTTGGTCAGGAGCGGCGGTACCGTGGTGTCGAGGTTCGAGACCAAGGAGCCGATGCCCCCGATCTGGGTGTTCAGGTTAGTCAGAGTCACCGTCAGCGCCGAACTGAGATTGCTCGGAATCAGGATCTCCCCGAGACCGCCCGGTCGGTCGAAGCGGGCCGAGAGGTTGGTCGGGAACAACAAGTCGCCCAAACCTCCCGGCTTGGTGAAGGCTTCTCGAATCCGCGGGACCAACAGAGTCAGCTCACCAATCAGATCGCCAGTGACTTCCGTCCGAAGGAAGTAGCCCTTGGCATCCTCGGCGACCGGATCATAGCGGATGAAGTTGGTGGCGTCCGCTCGCCCCAGGTTGTAGGCGTACTTGTCCCACAAGACGCCCAAGGCGCCGCCGCCAGCGACATTGGTGGACGGGGCCGTGGTAGCGATGCCTAGGCCTTGGCTGCGGGTCACCTCCAGAAAGTTTCCTCCGGCGATGTCGATGGGCATGCCACTGACCTTGAGCTTGGAATCGGTGAAGATGTATCCGTGGTAAGGGTCCCGCACGAGGAACCGGACAAACACGTTGAAACCCTCACTTCGGTGCCAGGAGTCATCCGGGGCCGTGTCGATCTGAACCACCTCGCCGATGGTGAAACCCAGCATCTTCACCGGAGTGCCCACCTTCACCGAACTGCCATCCCGAAGGTAGGTGTAGTAGGGCACTTGACGGACCCACCATCCGCGTTTGTCGCCGGTGGTCTTGATGAAGAATCCCAGGCCGATGAGTCCCACGATCAGCGCGCCCACCAAAAAGAGCACCACGACCCATTCCACCCTGCGAAGACGGGTCCGGAGTTGGGGGGTCAAATCCTGCAGGGCCATGGTCAGGGACGGGGTTCGGTTGGGTCGCGGAAACCCTCTTCACCGGTGGCGGCGAGAACGGCTTCGATGTCGGAAAGAATGCGCCAATGGCCGCCGGCGACCAGCGCGAAGCGCGGGTCGAGACCCACGTACGGGCGCACCGCATCCGCTGATGCGACAATGGCCAACGGTTCACCGCCGAGCAAGGGATGCCCGGCCAGAGCCTCCGTCAGGAACCCGCGCCACCACCGTAAGTGGACCGCGTCCAGACCCGTCAGGGGGTTGTCGAGCAGGAGGAGATCCGGCTTCAATACCAGGCTGCGGGCCAGCGCGACCCGGCGCGACCAGGACCGACTCAAGGAGGCCGGCATCCGGGAAAGGAGCGATTCCAACTGAAGATGGCGGATCAACGGCTCCAATTCGGCCAGGGCCTCGGCGTGGGAACGGTTCTGGTGATAACACCACGGAAGAAGAATGTTCTCCGCCACGCTGAGGGCCGAAAACAGTCGTCCGCGCCCATCGAAAACCAGACCCAAACGCCGGCGGGTCTCCCGCAATCCAGCGTCATCGTCTCCGGAAGCATCGACGCGATGACCGAACACGCGCACCTCACCCGCTGCCGCGGGGATCAATCCAGCCAAGGTCTCCAACAGCGCCGTCTTCCCGGCCCCCTGCACGCCCGCCACCACCCAAAGCTCGCCGGTGGCCACCGTCCAATCCACCCCCTGAAGCGAGACCCCATCGGTGGAGGTCGGACGAACGATCCCCAAGGACCGTGTCTCCAGCGCAACGGAGGTGGATCGAGGAGTCCTCACAGGATCAAATACACGGTGATGAACAAGGCATCGAGCATCAGGCACCCCACCACGCAGACGGCCACCGTCCGCGTCGTCGCCGGCCCCACCTCCTCCAAGGTCATCGGACGAGCCAGGCCCTGGTAGCAAATGACCCAACCGGTCAAGGCCCCAAACAACAGGGTCTTGAGGACCCAGAGCGGAAAATCCATCAGACTCATGGCGCCGGCAATCTGGGTGAAGAACTCGATGGGCGAGGCCTTCAATCCGCGGGCATAGGCAAAGGCATAGCCCGACACCAGCGAAATCAGGATGAGGTAGGCGCTCAAGGACATCACTGCCGCAGCGAATCCGACCACCCGAGGCACCACCAGATAATGGATGGGATCGATCCCCAAGACCTCAAGGGCTTCGACTTCGCCCAGTGCTCGGGCCGTGCCCAACTCGACCACCGAGGCTGTC
>CANHYD010000033.1 GCA_947464705.1 Verrucomicrobiota bacterium
CGCCGGACGGCCGCCAACAGCGCCTCCCGCCTGGTGGGTCCGGCCGCGGCTCCGGCGCTCGTCAGCCATTTGGCCGATGCCGATCCCATCGTCGCCCACGCCGTCGTGCGGGCCTTGACCGATATCTCGGCGGTCGATGCCTGCCTGAAGGTCATGGATCAACCGAAGGCCCGCTCCGAGGTGCGCACCGCCGCCTTGCGGGTGCTCCAGTCGCTGCACCAAACCGGCGTGGCCGATGCACTCATCCAACGACTGTCGTCCGAAAAAGCGGAATCCCGCCGCGCCGGATTGATCACCGCGCTGTGCCGGCTGCACTTCCAAGAGGGGCCGTGGAAGGGCGACTCCTGGGGCACGCGCCCAGACACCCGGGGGCCCTACTACCAGCCCGAGGCCTGGGAGGGCACCGCTCGCATCGCCGCAGCTTTGAAAGCCCAACTGAACCGCGCCGAGGCCAGCGAGGCGGCGTTCATCGGGCGCGAATTGTCCCGGCATCGCATCCCGGCCGGTGACGCCCTCGAGACCCTCCTGACCCGGGCCGCCTCCGAGCCCAGCCTGCTGCCGGCAGTGGCCGGTCAATTGGCGGAGTCGGAGGACATTCCCGCCAAGGCCGTGCCGCTGCTGGTTCGAGCCGCCACCGCGGCCGAGACCTCCGATGCGGCCCGAGCGCAAGCCGTGATCGCATTGGTCAAGACGGTGGACCCCGATGCCTGGCGGGCCGTCCTGAAAGCCTTGCCCCAGGTCCAGGCGACCAAGTCCGAGAACAACCTCGCCGAGAAGGCTGCCACCGCGTTCCGCAATGCGCCGAAGCTCGACCAAGTCCATGGCGTGTTTGAAGCCGTGGCGGCCGAGGCCGAGGGACCGGCCTCTGCACTCGCCGAGGCGGCCGTGCTGCGCCTGGCCTCGCGCAAGGTAGGAGCCCCCGAGGCGCGGGCTGCGGCCAATGCATCGCTCGACGCCGGTTGGTCGCAGCCGAAACGCCGCCTGCAAATCCTGAAGGCTGCAGCCCAGATCGGGGACGCGTCGCGAGCCACCGCCTTCGTGGCCGCGCTGGACGATCCGGATCCCGGAGTCGCCAAAGCCGCCCGTGAGACCATCGGCCGCCTGAAGATCGACCCGGAGAAGTTCCGGGCGGAAGCCAAGGCCGCCAAGGTCGGCGACCTGGCCGTCGAAGAGGTCCTGGCCCAAGTGCAAAAAATCTCCGGCGACGCCACCCGCGGCGGCCAACTCTTCGGCCAGATCGGCTGCAATGGCTGCCACACGGTGAAAGCCGACGAACCCGTCAAGGGCCCCTACCTCGGCACCATCGCCACCGTCTACAAGCGGCGCGAACTGGCCGAGGCGATCCTCCTGCCCAACAAGACCCTGGCGCAGGGTTTCGTAGCCAACCACTTCGAGCTGAAAGACGGGACCGAGGTCGACGGGTTCGTGGTGCGCGAGGCCGCCGATGCGGTCACGGTGCGAACCATCGCCGCGGTCGAACAAACCCTTCCGGTGTCCCAGATCGCCCATCGCGAGAAGCAGGAGCGCTCGCTCATGCCCGAGGGGCTGGCGGCCGGCCTGACGGTGCGCGAACTGGCCTCCGTGCTCGACTACCTCGAGCAACTCTCCCGCGGTCCAAAGTGACCGACGGCCGGGCGGCTGAGGCGTATACCGTGTCAGCTGCCCCGCTTTTTCGAACAGGATCCTTTCCTGTTCGAAGGAGGAATCCTAGCGTTCTACCAAATGGGTACGCTCGTGGAGCCACAGGTAGTTTTGACGCATGAGAGTGATCTCGACGGGCTGGTCTCCGGCCTGTTGCTGCAGCGTTTGGCGCGGGAGATGTTCACACACGACGTACCCCTGGAAGCCTACCACTACCAAGGTTGGAAAGCCCGCCAACTCTCTGAGCGCACCGCTTGGGTGAGCGACTTCACCTTCGAGGCTCGGCTCGACCGCAACAGTTGGCTGGTGGTCGACCATCATGCTTCGGAAGCGAAGGCCTCCATGGCCCAACTGATCCATGACCCCAGCAAATCGGCCAGCCGCCTGTGCTATGAACTCTGCCAGAAACAAGGCATGGGGTCTCCGGAACTGGACCGGATCGTCGAACTCACCGACATCGGCGACCTCTTCCAGGAAACGCACGCCGACTTTGTGGAGGCCTGCGATTACGCCAATCTCGTCAAATCGTACGGGTTCTGGAACCTGCACTCGCTCATCGGCGGGCGTATCGAAGGGCTGCTGGACCACCCGCTGCTCGAAGTGATGCGGATCAAACGCAAGGTGGAAGACCCCATCGGCTTCGCCTGGGCCAAAGACCATGTTGAGGCGCTGTGCCCGGAGGTAGGATTGGTCCGCCCGGTAGTGGGCAATACCAATGTCATCGTCCACCAACTGTTAGAGCGCAATGTCACCCCGCATCCCGTGCTGGCCACCCTCTTCAAGAAGGGCAACGGCGCCTTCATTGTCAGCTTCCGCAGTCGCAATGGTGAGGCATTGAAAGTGGCAACCCGGCTCGATGGCGGCGGACATCCCAACGCGTCCGGCACCACGCTACCCCGCTCAGTGAACGACCATGAAGCGGCCGCGGAGTACATCCGCCAGCGGCTCAATCCGACGCTGCCGGCTGCATCCCTCAATGGGATGGAAGACCTCATCCAGCGTTGGGAACAAATGAAGCGCTGACCGTCGCGGCCCGGCGTCGCCAATGGAGAATAGCCTAGCCCGCAAGCAGCAAGACTGACCGGTAGGGGAGGAAGACTCCCCGGAAAAACCACGAATCCTCAGCGTCGGTTCATCTGCCAGAGCAGCAATCCCAGGATCGCCGAGAACACGCATCCGACAACGATGGCCGCGAAGAGTTGCTGAAAATGCTTCTTCCGGGCACCGCGTCCCTGACCGGGCAGGAGGTAGTACCGGTGTTCTTCAGGATTCTTCGGTTTACCGAACATGGGCATGGGTCTTCGAACCCGCTTGTTAGGCCACATAATCCCCCTTGGCAACACTTCCGTTGACTGAAGGCTTTCCGACACAGCCCCGGCTCGGCGGATGCTGCAACAGAATCCCGCTGGTGGCTGACCCGTACCGTATTGAGCCAAGCCCCTTCAGAAACCATCTGGAGGGCGATTGTTGGAATCCTGGCTCAGATTGAGCACCCTGAGGTACTCTTTCTTCCGAACCCATTGGGCATGCCCATCGGTGAAGTTCATGCAAGTGCCACTGGCCCCGTGATTGTCTTCCTTGTCGGGCCAATTGTTGTGAGTGCTGCCCAAATTATCTCCGGCCGTATCATCCGAATCCAACATCAACAGAATATTGGAGGGACCGGGAGCCGAACGTAGCGCCTCGGAGTACCGAGTGATGATTTTTGAGTTCACCGAGGATTCGGTCTTCTTGACTGAAACGGTGGAACCGTCTGGCAGACGCTCTGTCATCGTTCCGAAAATCTCATAGCTCGTCCCGAAGGCCTTTTTGTTGATGGCGTTGTCGGTGAGATCGAGCACGAAGGTCGCATTCGAGAACGGTCTTCGGTAGAGGTTGGTCCGGATCGTGTGTCGCGTAGAGGGGCAGGTGTAGCTCTTGAAGGGCCCCACCAAAGCCGGCCACAACCAGGAGGCGTCGTCATCGGAACCACTCCGATCAGAGAATTCGGTCGGTTGGTAGTCGGTTTGAACCCAAGTGGGCGCTGTCAGGTGCCCTCGAAAATCCTGAGAGTAGAGCATTGAGCCGAGGCCCAACTGCTTCAGGTTGTTGAGACAACTCACCCGCCGGGCCCGATCTTGGGCCTGAGACAAAGCCGGAAGGAGCATCGATGCCAAAATGGCGATGATGGCAATAACCACCAACAACTCGATGAGCGTAAAGCCTCGACCGGCCCGGATGGCACGAACTTGCTTCGAAATCATGATTGCATCGGAGTCAGGAAATGGAGCCCGCGGTCAGTGGCTCACCGGCCTTGGATGGAACCGAGGCCGGTGAGATCGGGGTCGTAAAATCACTCCGCAACCACGCGATAATAAGCCTCAGAAGCCACGGGAGCGTTGTCCGTGAATTCTGCGCTGCCCGAGGCATCCGTCACAGAGACACCCAATGACTCAAAGCTCCCCGACAGAGAAGCGGACCGGACAACCCGATAGGTGGCACCGGGTGAACCCCGCCAACGGATTTGCACTTTGCCTTGTTCGACGGTCGGCGCTTGGAGGGTGGCCGCCACGGCGACGCCAGCCACCGTGTAGTAAACACGAAGTCTCGGGCGGTCGGCTTCTGGACGAAGTTCATCCACGAAGCTCACAAACTCGGACGACCGGAAGCCCCATCCGTTGACCCCGCCCGGAAACGGAAGGAACGCCCACCCGTGGTTCGGTCGGCCCGCCTGCCAGGCTTTGATATCGGAGGTCACCTCCACCGAGTTCATCGTGGCTTGAACATCGGGTTCGAGAGACGGGTTGCCGATCACAGCCGAAGGCATGACGTCTGCCTCAATACCGTCGGCTTGGATGCCATTAACCCAACTGTTCCAAGTGGAAACCGTATCGTCCCAACCTTGAGACATCGGATGCATGCGCGCGCCATCACCCATGTTGTCAGGACCCACCGACGGAAGATCGAGAAAGGCTAGGTGAATCTGGGCGGTGGGAGGAATACGCCCAGAGTCTGTGCCGAATAGATCGTCGAAGCGAAGCAGGCTGTGCATGGCATTGGTGCCGGGTGCATCCGGCCAGTCGGCCCACAGCACTTCACCGGCAGCCAGCACCACGTCGGCCTGAACCTGCTGGAGCAGCGTGTCGCGGGTCCCCGAATAGCCGCCAACCCCCTGCTGAAAACTTGCCTCCCGGATATCCGGAGTGGTCCACAGCACCCGCAATCGAGGACGCTCAGAAATCGTCGGGTGTTCCGAAGGGGTGATACCGGTTCCGTCGGTCCGGAGGGGCCAGCCTAAAAACACCCAACCATGATTGGTCTGGCCCGAGACCCACGCTTGAACATCGGCCGTGACACCAATGCGGGCGCTTCCCAATCCGGTGCCACCGCTTCCGTCCTCGAGACCCAACTGCGACTCATAGGCGGAACGCGCTTCGACCTCGTCGGGAGACACGCCCGCATCCATGGAATTCCACGTGGCCTGGGCAGCATCCCAGGGGACGAGCATCCGGTGGAGCCTGGCTCCATCTCCCGGGTTGTTCACATGAACGAACATCTCGGCGAGCAGCACCTTGGCTCCCGGGGGGATTTGCCAGGCGTTGGTTCCAATGATCCCATCGAAACGCAGCAGGATCTGCGACTCGTTGGGCACACCTCCATCCGGCCAATCCATGAGCAACCCCTCGGCCGGAGACAACGTGCGCCCTTCCGGCCACGGCAGATCGCTTCCGACCTGCGACAAGGCGATATCGGCAGCACCACGGTAGATGCCGTAGCCATGGTCCGCCCCTTCTTGGAATTGAAGCTGCCGGATCCGTCCGAGACGGATGACCTTTTCGACCACGGTCGACGACCCCAATCCGTCTTCAAAGCGGACGGAGACCGTTCGGGAGCCCGCCCCGACGTCGGTCGCGGAGAACACCACAGCCCTGAGGATGTCTTGGACAGCAGCAACGGTCGCCGACTCGTTGAAATCAACTTGCAAGGCCTCCAACCCATAGCCGCCCCGAACGGTTCCTACACGGGCCTCGGAATGAAGCACTGCCTCACCCTCCACTCGGACCGCAGAGGATCCTGAGCTGGAGGATCGGATGACCAAGGAATCGGAAACCGAGGCAGGCGGCACCAAGGCGATGATGAGTCGACCACCCGGGTAGCTCTTGGCGTCCGGGTCGACCACCTCGGCTCGGCCATCAATTCCGACCGGAGGTAAACCAAGGCCATAGAAAGTATCGCCGGAAGGCAGAGAGACACTGGTCTCATTGTCCAAGAGCACCGACGGCAGGAGCACGGTCCCGTTGAAGTTGGTGTACACTGGATCGAGCGATCGGAACGTGTTGGTGACGCTGAACTGTAGCGTCGGTTGATTGGTCAAGTTGTCGAAAGCTCTCAGCGTAACCACCCTCGGGGTCTTCCAATCGGTCGGGGTGAACGTGAGGTTGGTCGGGTCGACAACCACTTTGTTGGAAGCGCTGGAGGAGATTTGGACAATCACCGGGAGATCCGGTTGGGTGCCCAATGCCAGAGTGTACTCGGTGGTGAACGACTCCAGCACCGTCAACGGCAAGCTGTAAGACCACACCAATCCGGCCTGATCATCATCCAGATTGGAACCGGTGATCCGCGGACCGACAATGCCCGCGAACGACGGGTCCTCACTCGTGGTTTGACCCAGACGCACCTCGAACGTTCGCGCCCCATCGCCCCGACCGTCGTCAACTCCACGCACGGTGACTTTCTGGGGCATATTCCAATCGGCAGGGCCGAAGACCAATTCACTGGGAGTCGCCAAGGCTTCAGTGGGATTGAGTGACACCACGGGAACACGAACCGAGGCTGTCGGGGGGCGACTGAGCGAGACTTGAATGGCCACCTCGGTGCCCGACTCGCTGATCGTCAGCCCATCGATCACATCCACCACCAATGAGGAGCTTTCATTGTCCACATTGAATCCAGCCAACCGAATCTCCGGGATTCCCTGGTACGACGGGTCCGCGGTCGCCGATATGCGGGTGAACAATTCAAAGGGAACCGTGCCGTCTTGCACGGCATCGTCCACACCCACGACTCGGATGGACTGGGGAATGTTCCAATTGTCCGGCAGGAAAATCAGAAAGACGACTTCAGAGGGAGCTTTCGATCCATCCACGGGCGCCACCAAAGCCTCTGTGGGACGGGTGGTCCGAAAAGAGACCGTGACCGGTTCGGTCGGGGCGACATCCAATGCAACACTCACCGTAGCCGTGCCTCCGCTCTCGGTCGTCATCACCGTACGGGAGGGTTGTGCCGAGACTCCCGGTGTTGCGGCGGGAATATAGACGAAGGAAGCCACTGGCTCATTGGTAACCCCTTCCAGCGGCGGCGGATAAACACCTGTGTCGCGGGATTCCAAGATCCACGAATTGCCGTCGGCCTCGTAGCTCAGAAGGTTGTCGAAATTGTTGGTATGACCGCCCTCCATCGAGGTGATCAGAATGCCCGACTTGGGAGAACCGCCCGGGATGGACAGCCGATATCGGCCAGGCTCCAGTTGGGTCACCGAAAACGCGGGCTCCGGTCCGCTGTGGATCAGAATCACCGCGTTGGTTCCGGACTCATCGACACCGAACTTGCCGGAGACAACCACCGTGTTGGTCTTCGGGATGAACACGAAAGCGGCTGGGTCTTGTTCAAGAGCCGTCGGGTTGGTGGCGCTGCCGAAATTGTCCTTCACGTACACTTCCCAGGTACCATCCGGATTGGCGACTGAGTTGGCGTAGTTTCCCTCGTTTTTCCCATGATTAACGATCAGCACACCCGAGTTGGTGGAGTAGATCCCAAAGGTTCGGAGATCGACCTGAGACCGGCCCGCACTGATCCCCTTGAAATGCGTACCCAAGACCAACCCTTTGGAGGCTGTGAGCAGATTGTTGGTGGCTCCGTTGGAACCGGTTCTATTGCGGGCCCAACCGGCCAACCAGTCTGAATACCGAAAGTAGGCGACAGCGACGTCCATGTTGTACTCGGCCCGATCGGAGGTTGCGTCCTGGACCACCGCCCAGTAACCGGCCGCTCCGGAATCGAAAGACGGGGCTGCATACCCCAAAAGATTCTCCAACTCACCGTTGTCCCGCCCATTCTGCGTCACGGCAACCATGACCAACCCTTCGCTGACATCATTGGTCCCCGTGTCACCCACTTGCAGGTTGTAATCGCCGCGGTTGGATCCTGGGCGGACTCGGAGGTCATTGATGGACACGGTCGTGGAAACCGAGACCGAATCCACCGAGTTGCCCGTGTCGTTCTGAACGACTTTGAAGTTGGCTGCAGGGATGCTGTGCGTGGGAGTGCCTCCCAGGACCACACGGGTCAGGGTCATGCACAAAGCCCAAACAGCGATACGATTCAAATAGGATCGGAAGAATGTTCTCATCTCGAAAATGCGGGCGATCGGAGGATTCTGTGCAACCTCCTTTGAGCGCTCACTTTAGCGCGAAGAACCTCGCGGCCGGTAAGAACGAACCGGCTACAAATCGCCGACAGATTCATGGCCTATTGAGTCCGATGTGTGACGAAGATGGCGTTTTGCCATACGCTTGGTTCCGCCCTCAGCGACACCGAGCGCTGGGATGGTCCATTCGAAAACCGGAAGCCTTCTCCCAGTTGCAGGACCGGCGGAGACCCCCTATTTGTTTGTCCGCGGTTTGCCCAGTGCGCCGCACTTCGATCCTGAACTCATGAAACGCATCACGCTCTTTGCGCTGACAAACATCGCGGTCCTCGTGGTCATCTCCATCGTGGTCCGGGCCTTGGGCCTCGACCGGTGGATCAGTGCCCATGGAATGAGCTACACGGGCCTGATGGTGATGTCGATGGTCATCGGCTTCTCCGGCAGCCTCTTCTCACTGCTGATCTCCAAGTGGATGGCCATCCGCGCCTATTCCATCGAGCTCATCAAGACCCCAAGCAACAGCACGGAACAATGGCTGGTGCAGACGGTTCGTGAGCAATCGGAAAAGGCGGGGATTCCCATGCCGGACGTGGGCGTCTATGACAGCCCGGAGGCCAATGCCTTCGCCACCGGCCGCTCGCGCAAAAGCGCGCTGGTCGCGGTCAGTTCGGGCCTGCTGCACCAGATGCGGCAACGGGAGGTCGAAGGTGTGCTGGCCCATGAGGTGGCCCACATCGCCAACGGGGACATGGTCACCATGACGTTGCTCCAAGGCGTCCTGAACACTTTCGTCATCTTCTTCTCCCGGGTGATCGGTCTGTTGGTCGATTCCTTCCTGCAAGGCAACCGGCGTGATGAAGAGGGGCGCTCGTCGGGCACGGGCATCGGTTTCTTCATCGGCTCTTTGGTGGCGCAAATCTTCCTGGGCCTTTTGGCCTCTCTGGTGGTGATGGCCTACAGCCGCCGGCGCGAGTTCGCTGCGGATGCCATGGCCGCTCGGATCGAAGGCCGGGATGCCATGGTGGGCGCTCTTCAGCGCCTCAAGATGATCCACGAGGGCGGCGGAGTGCTCGATGATCGGTCGGCTTCCTTGGCGGCCTTCAAGATCAGTCACAACTACGGCAACTGGTTCGCGTCGCACCCGCCCCTCGACGACCGCATCCGCGCGCTGCAGCAAACCGTTTGAAGCAGTCCGGTTCTCAGCGGGGATCCTCGGCGAGCCAGCGGGTCACGTAGGGATCGATCCGCGAGAGCACGAGGAAACTCCAGCGCTCACGGATCCGTTCCCACCAAGGCCTCGACCGGGACCACGTCATGGCATCGACCGGCGCGGCCATCGCATCGGCCGCATCAAACCAGGCGGCGGTGTCGATAGCGGCCTGCGGATGCTGGATGCGTACCATCAACTCGTGGTTGATGTGCAGGCTGCGGGTGTCGAGGTTGGATGAACCCACAAAGACCGAGTCGTCGACCCGGTAGAGTTTGGCATGCAGGACCTGGGGGGAGTATTCGCGGATCTCCACCCCGGAGCGCAGCATGCGGCCGTAGAGAAAACGGCCCGCCCGCAACGAGATGGCCACATCAGATTTCCCGGGCACCAAGATGCGCACCCGCCCGCCACGAGCGGCCACCCGCCGGAGGGCGGCACGCAAGGCCAGTCCCGGCAAGAAGTAGGCCACCGCGATGCGGACGTCGCGCGCCTCCTCGAGGCATTCGAGAAACTCGGCCAAGAAGGCGTTCCGACCCCGACCCGGTCCGCTAGACAGCACCCGAATGCCATCCGACGCGCCCGATTGGGAGTCCTCCGGGTTGCGCCGGCGCAGGCGCGGGAAGCGAGGGGGACGCTGATCCGCCCGCTCCCACATGACCTCGAAGCTGTCGTCGAGGGTCTCGACCACCGGACCGGTGAGCCGGATGCCGATGTCACGCCATCCGTGCCGGATGCCATCACCCAGGTATTCTGGCGCCACGTTGAAGCCTCCGGTGATGGCCAGAGTCTGGTCGACCACCAGCAGCTTGCGATGACTGCGGACAGGCAACCGGCGCAAGGTCAGTGGATTGAAGACCCGAACCTCGCCACCGGGTGCCCGGAGCGGGTCGAAGAAACCCTCGTCGAGCGACGAGGAACCCAGCCCGTCGATGAGCACGCGGACGGATACGCCCCGCTGCGCCGCCCGGATCAGGGCGTTCCGAACCGCTTCGCCCGGGTTGCCCACCGCGTAGATGTAAGTCTCCAGGCTGACAGATTGGCGTGCCCCTTCGATCGCAGCGATCAAGGCCGAAAAGGCCTCGTCGCCCGTCTTGAGCCACTGGAAGGAAGTCTCACCCATCGTTGCGGCCCGTTGCATACGTCTCCCGGGTCTTCTGTGCCACCCCAATTCAATCTCCAGGGACACTCTGTCAAAACAGGCTCGCCCTCCCGGGACAATCTGCTATTGCCTCCAGCATGAGTTCAGGATGGTTCCGATGGGGGTGGTTGCCGCTGGCGGCCCTATTGACCGGCGGGTTGTCGGCACAGGCGCCGACGCCGTCCGGAGGACTGGAGATCAACGCCTTTCAGCGGGCGCTCCCGGCTCCGGGCGACACGGTTCCCGCGACGGCTCGACTCCAATACCCTCAAGCGCTCGCCTGGGATACCCAGACCCGGGAGATCCACGCCAAGGATGGCGAGCAGTCGGTCGATTTCCGCTTCGCCCTGACCAACGTCTGGACCAAGGCGGTCACCATCACCGGCACCAAGACCAGCTGCGGCTGCACCGTGGCCCGTCTGCCCGAGACGCCCTGGGTCATCCAGCCCGGCCAGGGCGGCGAGATCTCGGGAACCATGAATCTGCTGGGCAAAGCCGGAACCCTCGTGAAGACGGTGACGGTCTCGACCGATGTCGGCTCGATTCTCCTCAATGTGAAGGTGCACATCGCCCCGCCGGATCCGAGTCGCATGCGGGCGGCGGACCGCCAACGCAATCTGGCCGTGGCCGCCGCCGACCGGCAGGCCGTCTTCCGCGGCGAATGCGCCTCCTGCCACGTGGCTCCCACGGTGGGCAAGAAGGGGGCCGAGCTCTACGCCACCGCCTGCGGGATTTGCCACGACGCTGAGAACAAGGCCACCATGGTACCCGCACTTCGGGAGCTGAAGCACCCCACCGACCGGGCCTTCTGGATGCAGTGGATCCGCAACGGCAAGGCCAACAGCCTGATGCCCGCCTTCGACCTGAAGCAGGGCGGCATCCTCGATGAGGACCAGATGGCCTCGCTGGCCGATCACCTCGACAGCGCCGCCTTCAAGGCGCCGCAGTCCCCCACCCCGACCAAGGCGGCCCGCCCGTGAGTCTTCCTGGGCGCTTCATCACGCTCGAAGGCGGCGAGGCCGCCGGAAAGTCCACGCAAATCGCCCGCTTGGCCGAACGCCTGCGCCGCCAAGGGCGATCGGTGCTCGAGCTGCGGGAACCCGGCGGAACACCGCTGGGTGAAAAGATCCGCCACCTGCTCAAGCATGATCCCGACGGACGGGGTATGGCTCCCGAAACGGAACTGCTGCTCATGAACGCCAGCCGCGCCGAGTTGGTGCGCCAGCGAATTCTCCCGGCGCTCCGGTCGGGCCAGGTCGTCCTCTGCGACCGCTTCTACGACTCGACGATCGCCTACCAAGGCCATGGCCGCGGACTCAATCGGGCCGCCGTTCAGTCGGTGATCCAACTGGCCGTCGGAACCCTCCACCCCGACCGGACGCTCTGGCTGGAGGTGGACCCGGAAACGGCCCAAACGCGTCTGGCCGGACGCAAGGCTGCCCAGGGAAGTACCGAGCCCTCCGATCGGTTCGACGAGGAGCACGAGGCCTTCTTCGCCCGGGTGGCCCGAGGTTTCCGGGAGTCGTTCGAGGCGGAACCCGATCGCTGGCGACGGGTGGAAGCCGGAGGCTCTGTGGAAGGGGTCGAAGAGGCCGTCTGGTCGGCGGTCTCCGACCTCTTCGCCGAGGCCTGACACGGTCGGCGGAACTTGGGGGCTAGGACCCCTTTCCGGAGGCGCAGACGCGCTCAGAGCCTGTCTGAAAATGGGGAGGGGTTCTGCGGCTGGGGAATTCTGGGTTGGGCAAGGCGGTGAGCGGCGGGGCAGACCTCCTGCGGTCTGTTCCGCCCGAACCAACGCAGTCCAAGCCGGAAAG
>CANHYD010000034.1 GCA_947464705.1 Verrucomicrobiota bacterium
AAGCCCGCGGAACAACCCCAGCCATCGCCCGAGAACCTCCCCGGTAGGGACCGATCTCCGAGCGGTCCGCACCGCAGACGCGGCGCTTTCGGAGAAATCGCCCTACCCCCGGAGCTCCCCTGAGAATTCCAAGCCCGCGGAACAACCCCAGCCATCGCCCGAGAACCTCCCCGGTAGGGACCGATCTCCGAGCGGTCCGGCACCGCAGACGCGGCGCTTTCGGAGAAATCGCCCGACCAAGGAAGCCTCCTGGGGAATTCTCAGCCAACGGTTTCATTGGATTGGGCGTACTGGCTGCGTCTTTTTTCTCAAGAGCTTCGTTGTTCGCTCGATCCGGGTCGCAACCATGGGCCGCCAATTGGCCTGCGCCTCACTCTCGCTTCGTTTTGTGAAAGAATCCGCCACGACGTCCCTTTCCTCCCCACTGAATCGCTCCGGCACTGGCCTCACCTCCGTGTCATCGCTGGTATTCGGGAGAATCCACCGGCACTCTCGCCGAATGATTTCCCGTGGCAGCCTCGCGGTCGGAGTTGTGGCATTGATGGGGTGCCTGATAGGAGCCCTGCCGTCCCGGTCCGAGACGCTGTGGTCTGCCAAGCCATTCTCTTCCGAGGGTTTCACCGGCGGCATCGAAGGCCCGGCCTGCGATCGCAATGGCGTGGTATTCTGTGTGGGATTCGGTGATCCGCGGAACATTGCTCGGGTAACACCCGACGGACGGGCGGAGCTCTTCGTCGCATTGCCCGAGGGAAGTGCCGGCAATGGCATCCGCTTCGATCGTTCGGGTCGGATGTATGTCGCCGACTACACCGCTCACAAAATTCACCGGATCGACCCAGCCACACGGGGAGTAGTTCAGCGGGTCCATGAAGCTCGGATGAACCAGCCCAACGATCTGGCCATCGCCGCCGATGGCACCTTGTACGCCAGCGATCCGAACTGGAAGGACAGCACGGGCCAGTTGTGGCGCATCGACACACAGGGCAAGGCCCACCGGGAAGCCGAAGGAATGGGCACCACCAATGGCATCGAAGTCAGCCCGGATGGCAAGCGGTTATACGTCAACGAAAGCATCCAGCGACGCATCTGGGTCTTCGACATCCAGGCCGATGGGCATCTGGAGCGGCGGCGGATTTTTAAGGAATTCCCGGACCATGGATTCGATGGCATGCGGTGTGACGTGGATGGCAATTTGTATGTCACCCGCCATGGCAAAGGCACCGTCGTCAAACTGTCTCCCACCGCGGAGATCCTGAGGGAAATCGACGTGCTGGGGCCCCATCCCACCAATCTCTGTTTTGGGGGAACCGATGGCTGCACCGTTTATGTCACCGAGGCTCACGAAAAGCGTCTGGTGAGTTTCCGGGTCGATCGGCCGGGCTTGGAGTGGGCGCGTTGGAAGGCCGCACGATGAGCTTCATTGCCTGCGACTGGGGCACCTCTCGCCTGCGCCTCCGTTGGCACGGTCCGGAGGGTCTTCGGGAGTTTGCTTCGGACGATGGCGCTTCGCGTCTGGCCGGGAGTGGCGGCGATCGGGCCTTGGCCTTTCGTGCCGCTCTTCAGGGTGCCTTGCGGCACTTGCAAGCCCCAGTGGGTCTGCCGGTGATGGTCTCCGGGATGGCCAGTTCGAGCATTGGCTGGCGCGAGTTGCCGTATGCGCTCCTGCCGTTTTCTCTGGAGGGTTCGAGTGTGGTGGGGCAATGGGTCGAGCCAGAGGTGTATTTGATTTCGGGGGTTCGCGGGGCAAACGACATGATGCGCGGCGAAGAAACCCAGGCCTTGGGTTGGGCCGAGCAGGTTGGGGATGCCCTGCCGCTTCGGGCCACCTTGGTGCTGCCAGGAACCCATTCGAAGCACCTGCGTCTCGAGTCGGGCAACCTCACCGGTGTCACCACCTTCATGACCGGGGAACTCTTCGAGATGCTACGCACGCAAAGTATGCTCCGGCACTCGATGGATTGGGTCGCGGCCGGCGAGCCGGAGGGAGCCATGCATTGGGGGGCTTTTCAGGAAGGTGTGGCCGCGTCGGCACTGGGCGGGCTCGCCTCGAACGTGTTTCAGGTGAGGACTCGCCAGGTGCTCCGGGGTTGCTCTGGGGTCTCCAACCGCTCCTTCCTCAGCGGACTGCTGATCGGGGCAGAGTTGCGTTCTCTCGAGACCGGGGAGTCACCCGTCATTCTGGCCGCAGGAGAGGCGCTGCGGGAGGCCTACACGACTGCGGCCGCCGAATGTGGCTTGAGCCCGCGCTGGAATGCCATCGAGGTCGACGGCTTGGCTGAACTGGGGCAGCGTCGGATCTGGCGCCGGTTGGCCCAGGGTCCGTGACCCGTGACCCGTGACCTACTTCCAAAAAAAGAGTCCTCCGCTGTTTCGATGAGCACGCCCTTCAATGACACACTGTTTCGTTCGATGCCCATTGTTGGTATCCTCCGCTTTTTTCCCCGAGCCCAGGTCGAGCAGTTGGTTCCGGCGGTGATGGCCGGGGGATTGATCAACCTGGAGGTCACCTTGAACAGTCCCGGGGCGGCCGACCTGATCCGCCTCACCCGCGATCTCTTGGGTGACCGCGGCAATGTCGGGGCTGGGACCGTCACGTCGATGGAAGGTCTGAAGCTCGCTCTCGACGCCGGGGCGAGCTTCATTGTCACCCCGGTGGTGTTGCCGGAGGTCATTCGCGCTTGTGTCGATTTGGGGGTTCCCATCCTGCCAGGAGCGATGACTCCCACGGAGATCTTCACCGCCTGGAGCCTCGGGGCAACGATGGTGAAGGTGTTCCCGGCGGACCAACTGGGCCCGAATCACCTCCGGGCCGTGAAGGCTCCGTTCCCAGAAATCCGGCTGATGCCCACCGGTGGGGTCACCGTTGAAACTCTGGCGGCCTTCTGCGATGCCGGTGCCGATGCCTTCGGGGTCGGAAGCCCATTGTTTGATTCCCGTCAGGTGGCCGCCGGCAATTGGGATTGGTTTCGTGTGCGGGCTTCCCAGTTCCGCGAGGCTTATTTGCGGGCCCGATCAGGAACGGAATCCGCTCTGGCGACCGCTTCCACGATCGCTCGGGGATAGACCTGCAAAGGACTTTGACGCATCCCGTGTCCCGGCCTTATCTATTGAGCATGAACCGCGACAGAGTATGGACCATGCTCGGCGTTGCATGGTTGGCCTTGTTGCCGGCCGTGGCGGGCGACAAAGCGCAAACCTCCGGAGCCTTGCGGCCGGAGGAGGGGGCCGGATACCGACTCCAGTCCGAGGCGGAGCGCGTGGGCACCATGAACAAGCTCTTGCGCAACCGTCAGTTCGACGTGTTTCGTGCCGGTAATTCACTGGGGGGAGCCATCGATGTGTCTCTGCCCACTCCGTCCACGGGCATTCCCAATTTGGATCCCAAGGCGCAGCAGCGCTTGCTGGAGGAGTATGATCGCAAGAAGAACTGGCTCGCCGAACCAGGCTCGGTAAAGCCCCGCGAGGTCGAAAAGTCCGATCGAATCGAATCGGGCAAACGGGCTGAGGCCGATGAGACCCCCAATTTTAGCCGGGAACGTGGCCGCTCCCGTCGTTCTCGTAACGATGACTCCCAGCAGGTGGACTTCGACGATGAGGGATCCAATGCGCCGTCCAAGCCCCGAAAGACCTCCAAGTTGGCTGCCGAGGATGATCGCTCCGAAGGAAGTTCGGTCAGAAACGCCAATTCGGAGTCCCTCCGGCGTGACGGGACGTTGACCGATTCGGCGCCATCCCGATCCATCTCAGATGTTCTCTCGCCCGAGGCCGATCATCGGACTTGGTTCAGCGGAACGAAGACCGAATCGTCAGGTGGGACTTTTTCGTTCAATTCTCCGACGGCACGGTCTGGTTCGGGGATCGGCGGAGCCGGTGCGGACGGCTTTGCTGGCTCCACGGGCCCGGGCACGGGTTCCGGTTTTTCCTCCCCGGCGTCGGCCAACGCGCTGATCAACCCTGCGGCCCCGGTGGGTCCCATGGATGGTGATCCCGGTCGCCGATTTGATCCGACCGTGGCACCGGGTTCTCCCATCGCGTCACCCGACGCCGGATTCTTCTCGAAGTCGGGCGTGGGGGCGTCTACCTCGGCCGCCGATGGTGGGTTTGGATCCTTCGGCAACGGGGGGGGAGCCCGTGGTTTCGAGAATTCGGCGCGCTCGCTCTTCACCGCACCGTCCTCGGAGGCGTCCACGACGTTCCGCTCCGCGCCCAGCTTCACGCCACGTCCGGCGGTTCTCTCCTTCCCGCAAGCGGGCCCTTTCTGAATGAAACCACTGCTGTTTGCACTCGGGCTATCGGCCGGCGTGCTTTTGGGGGCCGAGGGCAAGGTGATCAAAGTGCTTCCGCATTTTGTCGATTTTCAAGGCCGTCACACCCTTTCGCCCAGCCTGTACGAGCGCGACGCCTACCAAGAGTTGCTTCGGAATCATCCCGAAAAGCGGGCGGGGATGCAGTTTGAAGTGCTTTGGAAGGTGTCGGGTCGATTTTCTGGTCCGCTGCGCCTCCGAATGGAACTGCGGGGCGCCGAGTCGGGATCTTTGGAAACGGTGGAAATGGAGGTAAAACGCGGGTTTCTCGGACGTCGATGGTCTCGGGTCCGCCTCGACTCCCAGCAGTTGGTTCGGTTGGGAAACGTCACCGCATGGAAGGCGACACTGCTGGATAACAAGGATCAAGTTACCGAAACCCACTCGTTTCTCTGGTAGCTAACGGACTTTGGTTTGCGGCAGACCGCCGCCGCCAGAAGCCCAATCCCAGCAAGGTCAGTGCACTCAGGGCGGCATACTCCTCCGGTTCTGGGACCGCAGAGAAGTTAACGTTATCGAATCGCCAGGTGCCGCTCGTGGAATAGCTGGAGCCCAGTCGGGAAGCCAGATATCGCCCCTCGGTGCCCAGATTGAAATCCGAGACGATGCGTACCGACAAATTGGCTTGATGGGCCGTCGCCAAGGGCAGATCCACCGACCGTTGGTACCAGGTTTCCCCGGTTCCCGTGCTGGCCGGGGTGATGGTGAAACGGCCAGCCTCGGTGAACGGCTGGCCATCGATGGACCACAGCACGCGCTCCGAGTTGGCCGAGGTGTTGCTGTGTCGAATCTGGAAGGATAACCCAACCGAAGAAAAGCCCTCGGTAGATAGATTGAACTGAACTCCCGCAGTCCCCGGGAGCGTGCCTTGGGTTGGAAAGCCCTTGATATTCCACCCCCCGGTCGGCTCGCCTTGATAACCGGCGGCAAAAGTTGCCGAGGTGCCTCCCACCAAAAGGGCCTGTCCTAGTCCGGATTCCGGGTTCAGCGATCCAGAATTGAAGTCCCACCGCGAGATCAGGATTTGTCCGGTGAGACTTTGCGCGAGACACAGCAGACCGATGATCGGAGATGGGGTGGCGCAGGTGAGGGGAAACAACGATTTTGGAATCATGGATTCCCCCAGTATTCGTCGGGAGATCGTCCCACCTTTCAAAAAACATCCACTGGCTAGAGCCTCCAAAACGGTTGGGGAAGAAGTCCTTCTCGACCGTTCACAGGTAAAAAAGCGGTTGCCGGCATTTAGAACGAAGTGTATCGGTCACCGGTCACCCAAGCCTGAGAGCGCATTGTCGTCGGCAAATGTCTCGATCCTGTAAAGGTTCCGGAACACTTGGCTGTCGAGTGATGCCGTCGGGAGAAAACGAGTCCTATGAGTCAAAAACACAAAAATCTGCTGCGTTTGATGACGGCAGCCGGGCTGGTCTGCAGCTCGGCTTATGCCGCCACGAACGTGGTTAACTTCAACACCGCCACGGAGCTGCCCTTCAAAGAAGTGGGCGCGGCCGCGGCGGAGTATCGTTCCAGCGGCGGCGCCACCGGCGGCGCCACCGATGGCTACCTCTCCATCACCGACGCCAAGAGCGGCCAACGCGCCACCGTGGTGTTCGATGACCTCGACAAGGGGCTCGTCGTCAAAGCCTTCACCTTCGAGTGCGACCTCCGAATCGGTGGTGGTACCTCGCAGCCTGCGGACGGTTTCTCGCTGAACTACGTGCGCGCCAGCGACCCGGTCGCCACCGATGGTTCCCCGTTCGCCGGCACCGCCGGTGAAACCAACCTCCCCGAGGAAGGTTCCTTGACCGGTCTGGGCATCGGTTTCGACACCTGGCAGTCCGGTGACCATCCGGGCGGCATCCGCGACGTCGTGGGTATTAGCATCCGCGTCGAGGGTGAGTTGCTCACCCAGCTCCCGGTGCCCCTGCGCCCCGGCAACGTCTGGCCCGGTGGCACCTACGACGAGGCTCCGTTCCGGAACCTGGCGACGACCGACGCGAACTACGCGTCCTCGATGCAGACCGGTGCTCTGAACACGACCGACGACCTCAATGGCGACGGCACGGCTGGCAATGATTCCGGCGTGGGTCAGGTGACCTTCGACGATCCGAGCTGGGGTTTGTGGGTCAAGAACCTGAAGTGGGAAAAGTTCAAGGCTCAGCTGACTGAAGAAGGCAAGGTCAAGATTTTCTGGAAGGGCGTCGAGTTGACCCCGGCCGGTGGTTTGGCCAGCTCCTTCACTCCGGCCCCAGGTCGCCTCGTCTTCGGTGGTCGTACCGGCGGCGCCTGGGAAGTGCACCATGTTGATAATATCCGCCTGGAGACCATCCCGGCCAATGACGTTATCATCGGTGGTGCGGTGGGCAGCCCGATCGGCTTCTCCATCACCACGGTGGACTCCGGTTCGGCCGTGGCCACCACCACGGGTCTTTCCGTGAAGCTGAACGGCGCTGACATCTCCTCCAAGGTGTCGACCGCCAAGGACGGCATCACCACCACCATCGCCTACGGTGATGCCACGGCTCCTCTGGCTTCTGGCTCGACCAACAAGGTCGAAGTCAGCGTCAAGGACACCCTGGGCCGCACCGTGACCGCCACCCGCGAGTTCGTGGTGGGTTCCTACGTGACCATCCCGTCGAGCCTGGCTGTCAGCAGCGTGGACACCTCGAAGAAGGGTTTCAACGTGCGCACCCATCAGACCGCCCGTCGTGATCAGCCCAACACCATCGCCCGCGCCGAGCAGCAGCTCCTCGGTCTCCGTGGTGACAACGTGGCCGACCTGACCGGTTTCACCGGTGGCGTGTTCGCCGAGACCGGTGTCATCAACTACAGCCAGCCGACCTCCGGTTCGGATGCGACCCCGGGTCAGAACGGTGCCTTCTCCTCCTCCGCTGCGGCGGTTGAGCGCCAGATCGCCGACAATGCGATCCCGGGTGTTCCCAGCGCCTCGGAGTTCCAGTCCAACGGCGACCTGTACACCGACAACATCGCGGCGGAAATCACCACCTACCTCCAGTTCCCGACGGCCGGCGTTTACACGCTGACCTTCAACAGCGATGACGGCTTCCGCACCACCGTGGGTGGCAACAACAAGGAAGTGCTCAGCTCGATCCTCGTGAGCGAGGCCGACTTCGGCAAGGGCGCCAGCGACGTCAATGCGACCGTGTTCGTTCCGACGGCCGGTGCCTATCCGTTCCGCACGGTGTGGTTCGAAGGCGGCGGCGGGGCCAACCTCGAGTGGTCCGCTCAGCGCGTGGCCCCGAACCCCTCGGCTCGCTTCCTCATCAACGACTCCGCGGCTGACGCCGTGAAGGCGTTCCGTGCCGCCAGCGGCGCCGTCCCGGCGGCCGTGTCCTTCATCCACCCGTTCCGTGGATCCGGCGGCAGCTACGTCCCGACCGTTCCCGTCGTGGTGTCGGTGGCCGATGGCAGCACCGCTGTGGATCAGGCCTCCTTCGCCCTCCTCGTGGACGGCGCTGCGGTCACCCCGACCAAGGCCTCTGCCGGTGGCGTGACCACCTACACCTACAAGCCGTCGGCGAACTTCGCTGGAGGCAACCACACGGTGATCGTCCGCTTCACCGCGGGTGCGCAGAAGTATGATGCGACCAACACCTTCAGCATCATGAACGCCGCGAACGTCCCGGGCAGCCTCGCGCTGCCGGCCTCCGCCGTGAACACCGGCAACAAGGGCTTCCTCGTGAAGACCGTCCAGCAGGAAAACGGTGAGAGCATGGGCAACGACACCTACCGGGGTCTGACCCACATCGCTGGCCTGATCGGCACCAAGAACGTGGCCGACCTGAGCCTCTTCGGCGCCAACGGCTACTACGTTGAGACCGGCGTCATCAACTACAACCAGGATGCGGCCTCCAGCGGCTACTTCCCCGATGATCCGGGCGTCCCGGGCATCCCGGGCACCACCGGCAGCACCGACAACTTCGTTCAAGAGGTCCTCACGGTCCTCGACTTGAAGGCCGGCTTCTACGCCTTCAACGTGAACAGCGACGACGGCTTCCGCCTCGACTTCGGCAACCCGGGTGAGGCCTTCACCTTCCCGGTGGTGGCTGGCGAGTTCTCCGGTGGTCGCGGCAACGGCGGCGGCATCGGCTCCGGCACCACCTTCTTCTTCAACGTGGCGAAGGACGGTCTGTATCCGGCTCGCCTCGTCTGGTACGAGGGCGGCGGTGGCGCGAACGTCGAGTTCAGCGCCCGCCAGTTTGACCCGGTCACCGGTGACGTGCTGAGCGGTAACCTCATCAACGCCGATGGCGGCATCAAGGCCTATCAGTACCCGCTGAGCAGCAAGGGTGTTCCCTTCGTGAAGTCCTACGCCCCGGCTCAGACGGGCCGCGCTTCGAGCGCCGCCCCGTACCGTGCTGGTACCGACGCGGCCATCACCGCGGTGGTGTCTCAAGGCACCGGCCCGGCCCTCAGCACCGCCAACGTCTCCGTCAAGGTGGACGGCGCTGCTGCGACCGCGACTGTGAACACGGTGGACGGTGTTGCCACCGTCACTGTCGCCGCTCCGGCCGGTGGTTGGGCGGGCGGTTCGACCCACACGGTCGACCTCACGATCATCGATCGCACCGTCTCCTGGACCTTCGGTGTGGCCAACATCCGCACCCCGGTCTTCGCGATCGAGGCTGAAGACTTCGACAACAACGGCGTGGCCCCGGCCGCGACCAGCGTGATGCCCTACCGCGGCGGCGCCCTCGCGGGCCAGTCTGCCAGCAACAACAAGGATTACACCCGCGGCAATGAAGGCGCTTCGCCCATCTACCGTATCGGTGAAGACCCTCAGGTTCCGATGGACCGCACCGGCGACCGCGACCGCGGCGTGGGTGAACTCGATGTCAACTTCAAGATGGGTTGGATCGGCGACGGTCAGTGGTACCAGTACACCCGCACCTTCCCGGCGGGCGACTACAACGTCTACGCGGGTCTCTCCCACGGTGACGGTGCCGACAGCGCCACCCGCATGAAGGGTCAGTTCGCCACGGTCGCCAGCGGCAGCCCCACGGTGGTGGGTAGCTTCGAGTCGCCGGCCACCGGCGGTTGGGGCAACAACGCCCTCGTGCCGATGCGCAATGCCGACGGCAGCCTGGCCTCGGTCAAGCTCACCGGTCAGCAGACGGTGCGTTACAACGCCTCGAACGGTGACTTCGACTTCCTCCTGTTCACTCCGGCCCTCGCGGGCAACGTGCTCAGCAAGGACGACACCATCGTTCCGAGCTCCAGCAACCATCCGGGCGGCGAGGCTGCTCCGAAGGTCATCGACGGTCTCAGCTCCACGAAGTACCTGAACTTCGACAAGCTGAACACCGGCTTCACGGTGACCCCGAAGGCAGGCGCCTCGGTGATCTCCGCGATCTCCATCACCACCGCGAACGACGCTCCTGAGCGCGATCCGGCCACTTGGCAGATCCTCGGCTCCAACGATGGCACGACCTTCGAAGCCATCGCCTCGGGCTCCGTCAACGCCAACCCGGCTCGGTTCCGCACCGAGACCTTGGCGTTCTCCAACACCAAGTCCTACACCAGCTACAAGGTGGTCTTCCCGACCGTCGTGAACGCCGCCAAGGCGAACTCGATGCAAGTCGCCGAGGTTGCCTTGCACGGTACGGCTTCGGGCGGCGGCGATGGCCCTCGCTTCACTGGCATCAAGGCCAACGCCGACGGCACGGTCACCATCACCTGGACCGGTGCTGGCGTCCTCCAGTCGGGTGCCTCGCTCAACGGTCCTTGGACCGATGTCGCGGGCGCAGTGAGCCCGCTGACGGTGCCGGCCAACCAGGCCGCCCAGTTCGCGCGCATCCGCAAGTAAGCGGTCGCGTCTGATTCACGGAGGGGCCGAAGTTCGCTTCGGCCCCTCTTTTTTTTGGTGCGCCCGTCGAGCTCGTGAACACGGAGATGCAAGCTCGGAGCGCCGGCCGGATGAGGCCCTTCTCGAGACAGCCTCCAAGACCGACCTGCTCAATACCTACCAGCGCTCACCCAGGAGGCGACTCGGTTTGCGTTGGGCTCGCGTGAGTCCGTACTTCTGGATGGTCTTGCGAATCAACGCCACCGCCTCATCGATGGAATCGGTCACCAGGAACATCTGGAGATCGCTTTCTGAGATGGTCTTGAGGCGGCGCATTTTTTCGATGTGCTCCACGAGTTCTTGGTGAAACTCGCGCCCGAAGATGATGACCGGAAAGTCTTTGATTTTGCCGGTCTGGATCAGGGTCATGGCCTCGAAGAGTTCATCGAGCGTGCCGAACCCTCCGGGGACGATGACAAAGGCGTAGGAGTATTTGATGAGCAGCGTCTTCCGAACGAAGAAGTAGCGGATATTGACCCACTTATCCAAGTAGGGGTTGTGCTGTTGCTCCATGGGCAGCACGATATTGCAACCCACCGAGCGGCCTCCCACATCGCGAGCCCCCCGATTGGCGGCTTCCATCAGCCCGGGCCCGCCTCCGGTCATGATGGTGAATCCCAGTTTGGCGATCTCCGCGGAGAGCTGCCGCGTTGTTCCATAATAGGGATTGGACTCGGTGAACCGCGCTGAACCGAACACGGCCACACAGGGCCCCGAAAAGTGCAGCGCCCGGAAGCCGCGGATGAACTCCCAGGCGATATTGGCAACAAACTTGAGGTTGTCCCAACGGGAACTCGGGCCTTCGAGGAAATGGATTTCGGGGAGGTTCATGAAATTGTCGATGCCATCCGCATTCGAGGGACGGCTCATATGGGTGACGTGAATCGGTAAGAAGATACACCGAATTTGCGGGCGGGAAAGTTCCTGTCCTCGAATTGCCCGGCCGATGGCTACTCACGAGAGGGTTATGGCCGCTGTGAGTTTTAGCGGGAGAAGCGGATGAGCTGGAATTGCGTTTTCTGGCTGAAATCCGACGTTCCGTTGCGCCCAGGCAGGCGAGCGTTCCTGGTTTATTACGTGCTGGGATTGCGGGAGGGTGATCGCCGTTGTGTGAAAGTCATCCGCCGACACCTTCTCAGGGCGCGCGCGGCCATGGCGCGCTCGAGGCGTGTGTGACCAAGAGGAGGGCTTCGAGTAGCAAAATTCGGAGTGCCTCAAGCAACGCCTGGCGTAGGTTTGCGGGGTGAGTAGCACCCAAACGCCGCCCCTTGGCACCCAGCCCGTCGACCATCCGGCCCTGCAGGAATGGGTGGCCGCCACGGTGGCCCTCACGCAGCCCGACGCAGTGTTCTGGTGTGACGGTTCCGAGGCGGAAAAGGAATTCCTCTATGCCGAGGCGGTGCGGCAAGGGGTCTTGGTGCCTCTGAATCAGGACAAGATGCCGGGATGCTACTACCACCGATCCAACTCCAACGACGTGGCGCGGGTGGAGCACTGCACCTTCATTTGCACCGAGTTGGCCGAGGATGCCGGGCCCACCAACAATTGGGCCGAACCCGTGTCCATGCGGGCGAAGCTGTTGGAGTTCGCGCGCGGCGGCATGAAGGGGCGCACGCTCTATGTCGTTCCCTACCTGATGGGACCTCCGGGATCGTCCTTGTCTCAAGTCGGAGTTGAGTTGACCGACTCCCTCTACGTGGTGCTCAACATGAGGATCATGACCCGGATGGGCCGCATCGCCGTGGATCATCTCGGGCAGTCGAATCACTTCAATCGGGGGCTTCATTGTCTCCTCGATGGCCATCCGGACCGCCGCTTCATCTGCCATTTTCCGGAGACTAACGAGATCATTTCGGTCGGGTCGGGCTATGGGGGTAATGTGTTGCTCGGAAAGAAATGTTTGGCGTTGCGCATCGGGTCCTACCTGGGTCGGCGGCAGGGGTGGTTGGCGGAGCACATGCTGATTTTGGCGGTCGAGTCTCCCG
>CANHYD010000035.1 GCA_947464705.1 Verrucomicrobiota bacterium
CCTGACCGTTCGCCGAGATGGTTCGGTGGTGGCTTGGATGCGGGACAATGGTCCGCCGCCGCAGCGTTTGCTGCGCGCCGAATCCTGGGATCGTGGAGAGACGTGGACTCCGGCGGAGGATTCTGAAATCCCCAATCCGGGTTCCGGGGCCGAAGTGAGGGTCCTCCGATCGGGTGAATGGATCTTTATCGGCAACGATTTGGAATCCGGACGCCACTCATTGGCCGTTTGGATCAGCCAAGACGAGGGGGAAACTTGGCCGATTCGGCGGCAATTGGCCGGAGCTTTACCGGGGCAGGGTTCGTTTTCCTATCCATCCTTCATCGAAACGCGGGACGGTTGGTTGCACGCGACCTGGAGTGAAGTGTTCGGTGGTCGGGAAACCATACGCCACGCGCGGTTCAACCGAGCCTGGGTTCGCTCTCCGGAGTTTTGAGAGCCGGTCACTGAGGTGCGCTCCGGAGCAGGGCCGAGCCCTCCTCCTCCAAGGCTTTCAACCGTTCTGCCCTCAGTCGCTGGGGGAGTCCCTTTTTGGCTTCTCAGGATCTAGGCGGATGGCTTGCGAACTTGTGGGAAGACTCTGATAGCGCCCCCTTGGGTTCGCTCTTGTGTTTGCAGCCTTGATCTCAATCATCTCGCCCAACTTATGAGCCTGCAGATTCAGCCCAAGCCAGAAGAGCAACAGCCCTCGGCGGACCTGACGTTGTCCGTCCTGACCTGGTTGGAAGAGAACAAGAAGACTCTGGCCATCGGATTTGCTGTGGTTTCTGCGGTTGCAGTGACTCTGATCATCCAGAAAAATCTGCATGCCTCCGCCGAGGCCGAAGCGAATCAGGCGCTCTTGGCGACCTTGAGTGCCGCCGGCAAGAACGGTGGACCGACGGCCGCAGACTTGTCCAAGGTCGCGTCCCAGCATTCCGGAACGGCCGCTGCCGAGCGTTCAGAATTCTTGGCCGCCACCAAACTTTTCGAAGACGGCAAGTATGCTGAGGCTCAGAAGGCGTTGGAGGCTTTCAATCAGGCTCACGCGGATAGCTTGTTGGGTGGCGCTGCCACCTACGGAGTGGCCAGTGCCCTCGATGCCCAGAATAAGACGGCTGAGGCCATCGCCGCCTACGCTCGGTTCATCTCGGGCTTCGCTGCCGATCCGCTGGTGGCCCAGGCCCGTTTGTCCAAGGCGCTGATCCATGAGTCTCAGAAGCAGTACTCCGAGGCGATTGCCTTATATGATGAGGTGTCCAAGGACACGACCAGCATGGCGGCCCAAGAAGCCTCGGCCCGCAAGGCGGCTTTGCTCCAGGCTCATCCCGAATTAACTCCGGCGGTCACCAATGCACCGGCGGTGAAGCCCGCAGTGAAGCCGGTCCCCTGAAGTCTTTCCGAGGGCCCTGCCGCAAGCTTGCTTGGACTGCTCGCTGAACATTCCCTCCCGACATTAGTCCCATCCTGCATGAATCTTTCGATCATCGGCACCGGTTACGTCGGACTGGTGACCGGTGCCTGTTTTGCCGATGTCGGACATCGGGTCATCTGCGTCGATTCGGACCGTGAAAAGGTCCGGCGCTTGCAGGGCGGGGAAATCCCCATTTTCGAACCAGGCCTTGAAGCCTTGGTGCACCGGACGGTGGCGGCGGGTCGGTTGAGTTTCACCGCATCCACGGCCGAGGGGGTCGGCGGTTCCGAGGCGGTGTTTATCGCGGTTCCCACGCCGCCTCAGCCAGATGGTTCGGTGGATTTGAGTTTCATCGAGGGCGTGGCTCGGGAAATCGCCGGCTGCCTCTCCGGCTATCGGGTTATCGTCGACAAGAGCACGGTTCCGGTGAAGACCGCCGAAAAGGTGGCCGAGACCATTAAGCGCTACCGGAAGACCGATGCCGATTTCGATGTGGTGAGCAATCCGGAGTTCCTCCGAGAGGGCTTTGCCATCGACGACCTCATGAAGCCCGATCGGGTGGTCATCGGGACTTCCAGCGACCGGGCCGCGGCCAAGATGCGGGAGATTTACGAACCCTTCCGCGCGCCGATGATCGTCACCGACGCCAACTCGGCTGAACTCATCAAGCACGCGGCCAATTCCTTCCTCGCGCTCAAGATCAGCTACGCCAACGCGTTGTCCGTGATTTGCGAGGCCAGCGGCGCCAATGTCCAAGAAGTCACCCGAGGCATGGGTCTCGATGCGCGCATCGGCACCCGATTCCTCCAAGCAGGCCTTGGTTTTGGTGGTTCGTGTTTCCCGAAAGATCTCAGCGCCTTCATCAAGATCAGCGAGCAGTTGGGGTACGACTTTCGGTTGCTGAAAGAGGTTCAGCGGATCAACGGCGCCCAGATGGAGCGGTTCCACCAGAAGATCACTGACACGCTTTGGGTGCTCAAAGAAAAGCATATCGGGGTGTTGGGTCTGACCTTCAAGCAGAACACCGATGACGTGCGCAATTCGCCATCGATCGATCTCTGCCACCGGATGCTGGCCGATGGTGCGCGCTTGCGGGTCCACGACCCCAAGGGCATGGAGAAGGCTCGGTCATTTTTCCCCGCCGGTTCGGCGGTGGAGTACGTCTCCGAGGCGGAAGCGGTCGCGGCCGGGTGTGATGCACTGGTAATCGCCACCGAGTGGTCCGAGTTCGGTCGACTCGATTGGGCTCGCATGAAGGCCAACATGGCGACGCCCATCGTCTTTGATGGTCGGAACCTGCTGGATCCGGTCGAAATGAGAGAATTGGGTTTCCTGTATCGCAGCGTCGGGCGTTGAGCTGTATCCCAGCCTCAACCGTGACGCGTCGTTCGTTGAGCCTTTGGAATCGGGACGGACTTGTTTATGAAAATCCTCGTGACCGGCGCGGCCGGGTTTATCGGTTTCCACACGTGCGAGATGCTTCTCGGACGGGGCGATGAGGTGGTCGGGCTCGACAACCTCAACGACTATTACGATGTCCGCCTCAAGGAGGCCCGGTTGGCCCGACTCAGCGGGCGTTCGGGATTCCGCTTCCACCGATTGGATTTGTCTGACCGCGCCGGTATGGAGGCGCTGTTTGCCGAAGAAAAGCCGCAGCGGGTGATCCACCTGGCCGCTCAGGCTGGTGTCCGCTATTCCATCCAAAATCCCCACGCCTACGTGGATTCGAACCTCGTGGGCTTCATGAACATCCTGGAAGGATGTCGCCATAGCGGCGTGGAGCACCTCGTGTATGCCTCCTCCTCGTCGGTGTACGGGGCCAACACGACCATGCCCTTCAGTATCCACCACACGGTGGATCATCCGTTGAGCTTGTATGCTGCCACCAAGAAGGCCAACGAGCTGATGGCGCACACCTACAGCCACTTGTACCGTTTGCCGACGACGGGCTTGCGGTTCTTCACCGTGTATGGTCCCTGGGGACGCCCGGACATGGCTATGTTCCTGTTTACCCAGGCGATCCTGGCCGGCCAGCCGATCGACGTGTTCAACCACGGCAAGATGCGGCGTGATTTCACCTACATCGATGACATCGTTCAGGGCGTGGTCCGCACCTGCGACCAAGTGGCTTCAGTGAATCCCGATTGGAACGGGGCTGCGCCCGATCCTGGAACTAGCTCGGCTCCCTACCGCCTCTACAACATCGGCAATAACCAACCGGCCGAGTTGATGCATGTCATCGGGTGCCTGGAAAAGACGATCGGCAAGACCGTGGAGAAGCGGATGTTGCCCATGCAGGCGGGCGACGTGCCCGCGACCTATGCCGACGTGGAGGACCTCACCAAGGCCGTGGGCTTCAAGCCAGCGACTCCGATCGAGGTGGGCATCGAGCGGTTCGTCGCCTGGTACCGGGAATACTACCGCATCGGCTGCTGAATTCGTCATGCCCTCCGGTGTCATCGACGTGGCGGCAGGCCTAGTGGAGCGCGATGGGTTGATCCTCATCACCCAGCGAAAACAGGGGTCTCATCTGGCCGGGTTGTGGGAATTCCCCGGCGGCAAGCGCGAGCCCTCCGAGACATGGCAAGACTGCCTGATCCGCGAGTTGCAGGAGGAATTGGCAATCACCGTGACCGTTGGCGAACTGCGGTACGAAACGATTCATCACTACCCGGAGAAATCGGTCCAACTCCGCTTCTACGCCGCCGCGCTGATTTCGGGCGAGCCCCAGCCCATCGACTGTGCGGCCGTGGCTTGGGTTTGTCCCAAGGACCTCGCAGCGTACGCGTTCCCTGAGGCCGATCGGGAGCTGGTCACCTTGCTGGCTGCTCGCTGAGGAGGCTCGCTTTCTTGAGGAGCCTTTCTGGGCCTGTGCAAAAGAGACGGCCCGGACCGTTTGCCCGAGAACCAAAGCGGGACCATCCTCAGGCCGTGTCGAAGGAACTGAAAAACTCTCCTGTGGCGTCGGAGGTCATCCGCATCCAGGGGGCGCGGGAGCACAATCTGCGCAATGTCACGGTGGACATCCCGCGGGGAAAGTTTGTCGTCGTGACCGGGGTCAGTGGCTCCGGCAAGAGCACCCTGGCCTTTGATATCCTGTTCGCCGAAGGCCAGCGTCGGTTCCTGGATTCGATGAGTGCCTACGCCCGCCAGTTCGCCGATCCGATGTCCCGGCCGGATGTCGATCTCATCACGGGGTTGCCACCGTCGGTCAGCATCGAGCAGGGGACCACTCGGGGTGGTGGCAAGAGCACGGTGGCCACCGTGACCGAGGTGTATCACTTCATCCGCCTGCTTTACGCCCGATTGGGGGTCCTGCAGTGCCCCGACTGCGCGGTCCCCGTCGAGGCGCAGACCCGCGAGGAGTTGCTGGCCACTCTGGACGAGGCGGTTCGTCGGCGTGGGCCACTGACGCTCTTGGCTCCGGTGATCCGGAACCGCAAGGGTTTCCACAGCGAGGTGTCCGAATGGGCCCGTCAGCGGGGCTATCACGAATTGCGCGCCGATGGTCAGTTGGTTCCTGCCGATGAGAATTTTCGACTCGATCGGTTCAAGGAACACGATGTGGAAGTCGTCACGGGTGTTTTTCAGGCCAGCGACTCTTCCGAGGTGCGTATCCGACGGATCGACGAAGCTCTCGAAGTGGGCAAACGCACCCTCTTTGCCCTGGATCGTAAGGGACATCTGACTGTGCATTCCGATGAGCGCGGTTGCCCCAAATGCCGGAGATCGTTCCCCCCGTTGGACCCCAAAAATTTCAGCTACAACTTCAGCCAGGGGTGGTGCCCGCAATGTCGTGGTTTCGGTGAGTTGTTTCACTTGCCCGATGTGGAGCGCGGAGCCAATGCCGACGCGGTGGAGGAATCGTGGTTCAGTTGGGCTGAAGCCCGGGAGACCTGTCCTTCCTGCCAAGGAGCCCGTCTGAATCCGGTGGCGCGGGCCGTCCGGTTGCCTCTGGGTGCAGCCCCGTCGGAACGGCCCACCGTCGAGGAGATGGGGCGTTGGTCGGTCGAAGTGGCCCGGGCTTGGTTTGACGCCCTGCGCCCCGAGGGGCGGGCGGCGGAGATTTCCCGGGACATCCTTCCGGAGATCCGCGAGCGCCTGAAGTTCATGGGAGAGGTGGGTCTCGGTTATCTGCAACTCAGTCGCAGTGTGACCACTCTGAGCGGTGGCGAAGGTCAACGCATCCGGTTGGCGGCTCAATTGGGGTCGAATCTCAGCGGCGTGCTGTATGTGCTCGATGAGCCCACGATCGGGCTTCATGCCCGAGACAACCAACACCTGCTGGACGCTCTGGAGAAACTGCGCGCACGGGGCAATTCCCTCGTGGTGGTGGAGCACGATGAAGACACCATGCGCCGTGCTGACTGGATTCTGGATTTGGGTCCCGGTGCCGGTGTGCGTGGAGGGCAGGTCGTCGCCGAGGGCACGCTGCAAGATCTGCTCCGCCACCCGGATTCGGTGACCGGTCGATGCCTTCGAGAACAGCCCCCGCGACCGGCCCGGGGCGAGCGGCGCCCTGTCGAAGTGGTGGGAGTGCGCAAACCGCGGGGGAAATCCGCCAAGGCCAACGCATCGGCGATCTCCGTCGAGTGGTTAACCGTACACCGTGCGCGGTTGAATAACCTGAAGGATGTCACGGCATCCTTCCCCTTGGGACGCTTGGTCGTGGTGACAGGGGTTAGCGGGTCGGGCAAGAGCACCTTGGTGAAGGAGTGTCTCGTGCCGGGGGTTCGGGCGGTGCTGGCCGGCGAGGATGAAAAGAAGCTCCGAGGATTGGCCGGCGGGGTCAGTGGCTTGGGAAATTTACGCGCCGTCCACGAGGTGGACCAGACCCCCATCGGACGCACTCCGCGTTCCACACCGGCCACCTATGTGGGTTTCTTTGACGACATCCGAGCCTTGTTCGCCCAGGTGCCCGAGGCCCGGATGCGCGGTTATGGACCCGGACGCTTCAGTTTCAATTCATCCCAGGGGCGGTGTCCGCACTGCGAGGGGGCAGGGGTGGTGAAGATGGAGATGAACTTTCTCCCGACCGCCTCGGTGGGTTGCGAGGCCTGCGGCGGCCAACGCTTCAACGCGGGGACGTTGGAGGTCCGCTATCAGGGCAAGTCCATTGCGCAAGTGCTGCAGCTCTCCGTGGCTGAAGGCATCGAGTTCTTTGCCCACCAGACGCGCTTGCGTCGTCCTCTGGAAGCCCTGAGGGACACCGGTCTCGAATACCTTCAGTTGGGGCAGATCAGTCCGACCCTGAGCGGGGGCGAGGCCCAGCGAATCAAGCTCGTGACCCACCTTCTGGGTGGACTCAAATCCGCCGCGATTGAGCGGGAAAACGCCGATCTGACCGCACGAAAAGCGCCCGGCCGACCGCTGCCTCGGGACCTTTTTGTGCTCGAAGAGCCGACCCTCGGACTGCACATCCAAGACGTTCGACGGTTGGTCGCTGTCTTGCAGCGGTTGGTCGATGCGGGGCACTCGGTCATCGTGATCGAGCACAATCTCGATCTCATCGCCGAAGCCGATTGGATTGTGGATCTGGGGCCCGAAGGGGGCTCGGGCGGCGGGCAGGTCGTGGCCGAGGGGACGCCAGAACAAATCGCCGCCGACCCCATTTCCCACACCGGTCGCCACCTGCGAAGGACACTCGCCCCGCAGCCCGCTTGAGAGACTGCCGGGAACGCGGCCTTGTCGGGAGTGTTCTGTCCAAGACCTCAGGCCAGAGGGAGCGATCAGGCCAACGGGGACAACTCCCGATGCCAGGGGGTGCTTTGCTCGTAGGCGTGGGCGATGCGGAACAAGGTGGATTCGCCGAAGGGCTTGCCGAGGAGCTGAAGCCCGATCGGCAGTTTTGGATCGGAGGCAAATCCGCAGGGCAGGCTCAGTCCGCAAATGCCTGCCAGGTTGCAGGAGATGGTGAACACGTCGCAGAGGTACATCTGCAGCGGGTCGTTCGATTTTTCTCCCACTTTGAACGCCGGGGCCGGCGTGGTCGGTGTGACCAGAGCATCGACCTTCTGAAAGACGTCCAGGAAGTCGTTACGGATCAGGGTGCGGACCTTCTGGGCCCGAATGTAATAGGCGTCGTAGTAGCCGCTGCTGAGCACATAGGTGCCGAGCATGATGCGGCGCTTCACCTCGGGCCCGAAACCCTGACCGCGGGTGCGGCTGTTGAGCTCCATGGGGGTGGCGCCATCCACCCGGGCTCCATAGCGGACGCCGTCGAAGCGAGCCAGGTTGGCCGAAGCCTCGGCGGGGGCGATAATGTAGTAGGTCGCAGCCGCGTATTCGGTGTGAGGCAGGGACACCTCGACGATTTCGGCGCCGAGGGATTCCAGTTGGCGGACGGCCGCACGCACCGATGCCTCCACCTCGGGGTGCATGCCGCCGATCATGTATTCTTTGGGCAGTCCGATCCGAAGCCCTTTCAATGAACCGGAGAACGCGGCCCGATAATCGGGGACCGGTTCCTGCATGGAGGTGGAATCCATGGGGTCATAGCCACTGAGAACTTGAGTCATCAGCGCCGCATCCGTGACATCTTTGGTGAAGGGGCCGATCTGGTCGAGCGAGCTGGCGAAGGCCGTCAGACCGTAGCGGGACACACGACCGTAGGTCGGCTTCATGCCCACCACGCCGCACAGGGCTGCGGGTTGTCGGATGGATCCCCCGGTGTCCGATCCGACGCTGGCGAAACACTCGTGGGCTGCAACGCTGGCAGCGCAACCGCCGGAGGAACCACCTGGAATCCGGGTGGTGTCCCAGGGGTTGAGCGTGGTGAAGAAGGCCGAGTTCTCCGTGGAGCTGCCCATGGCGAACTCATCCAAATTGAGCCGCCCGAAGACGACCGCGCCCGCCCGCTTCAAGCGCTGAACGACCGTGGCGTCGTAGGGGGATACGAAGTTTCCGAGGATGCGCGAACCGCAGGTCATGGGCTGACCCCTCTGGGCGATGACATCCTTGAGGCTGATCGGCACCCCGAGTAGCGGATGCTCGGATCGGGTCGCCGAACCTGAAGCACGCAATTGGTCGGCGGCCTCGGCCTGTGCCAGTGCATCGGCCGCATCGTAGTTCAGGTAGGCCTTGACCTGGCCGTCCACTCGACCGATCTGGTCGAGGCAGGCCTGAGTGGCTTCGCGGGAGGACACCTCTCCCTGGTGGATCCGGTGGGCAAGTTCAGAAACGGTGATTCGGTGAAGCATCGTCGGTTCCGAATGGAACAAGCGATCGGCCCCGTGCGAAAGCGCAAATGGGCACCAAGTCTGAAAGAAAACGGAGGCACGCAACGAATCAATGGGGGAGAAACCTAAACGAGTCTTCCCCATGGAAACCATCGAGGCCCTCGTGGCCCTCAACCTCATCTCGGGCGTCGGCCCGATCCGCATCCGCCATTTGCTCGATCATTTCGGAGGCGATCCCGCAGCCATTCTCAGCGCCTCGCCAGGCCAACTGGAACGGGTGCCGGGCATTGGCGGGCAGATGGCCTCTGGCATTGCCGGTTGGGAATCGGGTGTCGATCTTTCCGGCGAATTGCGCCGCATCCAAGAGGCCGGGGTCACGGTGCTGGGCTTCACCGATGCTCAGTATCCGGCTCTCTTGAAGCAGATCTACGACCCACCTCCGGTGCTCTACGTGAAGGGGTGCCTGACCGCGGAGGATGCTCAGGGTGTGGCCGTGGTGGGCTCCCGGTTAACGACCTCCTACGGTATGGAGGTAGCGCGAAAGCTCAGCTACCAATTGGCCTACACCGGGGTCAGTGTCATTAGTGGAGGGGCTCGAGGGGCCGACACCGCAGCCCACCAGGGGGCCTTGAGCGCCCAGGGGCGTACCATCGCCGTGTTGGGCACGGGCATCGATCGGGTGTATCCCTCCGAAAATGGTGATTTGTTCGAGCGAATCGCTGAGCGCGGAGCTCTGGTGACGCAGTTTCCGTTCGGACGGTCCGCCGACCGCGGAACTTTTCCTGCCCGAAACCGAATCGTTGCCGGCATGAGCCTGGGGACGGTGGTCGTCGAGGCCAGTTTGTCCAGCGGAGCGCTCATCACCGCCAATCTGGCCAACGACTATGGCCGTCAGGTCTTTGCGGTGCCGGGGCGGATCGACAGCCCGCGCAGCAAGGGTTGTCACGATCTGATCAAGAAAGGTGCCAAGTTGTGCGAGGGTATCGAAGACGTTCTCAGCGAGTTTGAATACCGATTCCCGGGATCCAATCGCCCGGAGCCGCAATCTGGGCAGCAGGAGTTTCCCTCCATTACCCTGAACGCATCCGAGCAGGCTGTTTGGGATGCACTGGGTGGTGAGACTTTGGAGGTGGATCCGATTATCCGAGGGTCCGGGCTGCCTCCCAGTGCAGTCCAGGTGGCTCTGTTCAGTCTCGAACTCAAACGACTGGTTCGCCAGTTGCCGGGGCGCCGGTTCGAGCGGGCTTCCTCGGAGAATTGATCGGGGTTTTACCCCCGACCCTGGGAGCCACCTCGTTGACGACCGGTTCGTCCGGCTGATATGAACCGGGTGCCGATGAAGAAACCTGCTGGAGCATCCCAACCGCGTTACCGACGAATTCTCCTGAAACTCAGCGGTGAGGCTCTCGGAGGCGGAGAGGGACAGGGCATCAACCCGGAGGCGGTGCATGACATGGCTTGCCAGGTGGCCGAGGTCCAGAAATTGGGGGTCGAAGTTGTCATCGTGGTCGGCGGAGGCAACATTTTCAGAGGCCTTCAGGGCAGCGAGAAGGGCATCGAGCGGGCCACCGGTGACTACATGGGCATGCTGGCCACGGTGATTAACGCCTTGGCTTTACAAGATGCGCTGGAAAAACAGGGCATTCCCACCCGCGTCCAAAGCGCCATCAACATGACCCAGATTGCTGAACCCTTCATCCGGCGCCGGGCCGTGCGCCACCTTGAGAAAGGGCGCGTGGTCATCTTTGCAGCTGGGACCGGCAACCCTTACTTCTCGACCGACACGGCCGCCGCGTTGCGGGCCAATGAGATCGGGGCCGAAGTGGTGTTGAAGGCAACCAAGGTGGATGGCATCTACGACAAGGATCCTAAGAAACACGCCGACGCAAAACGCTACGATCAGGTCAGTTACACCACGGCCCTTGAAAAGCAATTGAAGGTCATGGACGCCGCGGCCTTTGCCCTGTGCATGGACAACAAGATGCCCATCGTCGTGTTCGATTTCTTCAAGCCCCACAACCTGCGAAATGTGGTGCTGGGCAAGAAGGTGGGCACTCAAGTGGTGGCCTGAACAACACGCTGCCCCATTTTTCAACCACGACCCAACCCCACAGACAATCACCATGACCATCGATGAAGTGCTCTTCGACACCGAAGAGAAGATGCTGAAGACCGAGGAACACGTCCTGAACCAGTTCGCTGGGGTTCGTACCGGCAAGGCGAGCCCTTCGCTCATTGAGAACGTGATGGTGGAAGCCTATGGCTCCAACATGCGGCTGAAGGAGTTGGCCACCATCACAGCACCCGAGGCCCGAATGCTGATGGTGCAACCCTTCGACCAGTCCACCATGAAGGCCGTCGAAAAGGGGATCCAAGCCTCAGGTCTGGGTCTCAACCCTGCGTCACAGGGGCGCTTCATTCGCATCGTCTTGCCGGATTTGAGCTCCGAGCGCCGTCAGGAGTTCGTCAAAATCTGCAAACGTATCGCTGAGGAAGGCCGTGTCGCGGTCCGGAATGAACGTCGTCAGGCCATCGAGGCGCTGAAGAAGACCAAGAACGACGGTGGAGTCTCGGAGGATATGATCAAAACCGCTGAGGCCGATGTCCAGAAACTGACCGATTCCTTCATCACCAAGGTGGATCAGCACCTGGCGCTCAAGGAGAAGGAAATTCTGACGGTTTGAATCGGTTTGAAGGTTTCTTTCGCGGCAATTGGGGATTCGTTCTCCATGTGGCTCGCACCGCCGTTGATCTTTTGGGTCAAATCCAGTGAAAACCTGGATTGACATCGGTGGGGCACGGCTTTAGGCAGTTGAGATCACCCCCGGCGCCTATAGTTCCTATTGATGGAAACGTCATGCCGTTGCCTCGCATCTCAGAGACGGAATGGGAGATCATGCGGATTGTCTGGAAACGACAACCGGTGACCTCTGCGGATGTTATTGATCGACTCCAAACGGAGGATCCCACCTGGAGGGCGGTCACTGCCAAGACCTTGCTCAACCGGTTGGTTCGCAAGGAGGCCTTGAGCTACGAATCCATCGGGCGCATTTATCACTACAGCGCCAAGGTGTCCGAGGCAGAGTGCGTTTCGGCAGCGACTCGATCCTTTATGGACCGTGTTTTTGCCGGATCCCTC
>CANHYD010000036.1 GCA_947464705.1 Verrucomicrobiota bacterium
GATCCTTTCTCTGCCGGGAGTCGGGCGCTACACGGCTGGCGCCATCGCTTCCATTGCATTGGATCAACCCGAGCCCATCGTGGACGGGAACGTGATCCGAGTCCTGACTCGCTTCTTTGCGCTGGAGGGCGACCCCAAGGCTCAGCCTCTGAACCGGCGGTTGTGGGAACTGGCGGCTGCGCTGGCCCAGGCAGCTCATTGCGCCGAGCATTTGGGCGATCGTCGATGTGCGCGGATCAACCAGTCCCTCATGGAATTGGGAGCCACAGTGTGCACCCCGGGAACTCAGCCTGCCTGTGGTATTTGCCCCGTGGCCGAAGCCTGTGAAGCCCGGCGTCGGGGCCAACCGGAGCGATTTCCGGAGCTGCCGCCACGTGTTCCGATCACAGGCCGTTTTTTTGCCACCGGAATCATCGAGCATCAGGGGCGATACCTCCTGAGACTCCGCGAGGATACGGAGGTGAATCGGGGGTTTTGGGAGTTTCCCAACTGGGAGACGGGGGCTTCGGACTCGCCGGAATCGGTGCTGAGCGAGCAATTGGGCATTCCACCGGGCCGTTGGTCTTCATTGCCCGACCTGCGCCATCACATCACCCGGTACCGCATGACCCAACGGGTTCGATGCGCCTGTTTCCAGCCCTCCGCCGACTGGGCCAAGGGAACCTGGCTCTGGGCCACGGCCGCCGAACTGGAGTCGCTGGCCATGACCGCAGCCCACCGTAAGCTGACGCTGCGTCTGGCTGAGGCTTTCGGGAAAAGCCCGCAATTGTCATAGGGGGCTGTCGGAGCCATTGTCTGCCGACAAGTGAACGACGGACGACTCATAGCCCCAGACCACCCGCATTTTTCGGGCTTCATTTTCAAGATCCAAGCCAACATGGATCCGAAGCACCGAGATCGGATCGCGTTTGTGCGGATCGTTAGCGGGAAATTCGAGCGGGACATGAATGTGATCCACATCCAGTCGGGCCGAAAAGTCCGCCTGAGTTCGTCGCACAAGCTCTTCGGAAATGAGCGGGAAACCGTGGATGAAGCGTATCCCGGGGACATTATCGGACTAGTGGGCCACGACGGCTTCGGCATCGGGGATACTCTGAGCACCGATCCGAAAATCCGCTTCGATGAGATCCCTCGTTTCACGCCTGAGGTGTTCGAGTACTTCCACAATCCCAACACAGCCAAGTTCAAGCAGTTCCGCCAGGGACTCGACCAGTTGCTCCTGGAAGGTGTGGCCCAGGCGTTCCACCTGAAGGACACCGCCAGCCGGGTGCCGCTATTGGCGGCCGTCGGCCCGTTGCAGTTCGAAGTGCTTCAGTACCGGCTCGAGACGGAATACAACGCCGAGACGCGACGTGAGAGCGCTCCGTTCACCGCGGTCCGCTGGCTGCCCCAGGGAACGTCGACCGAGACTCTGGACACCCTATCCTTGCCCACGGGAGCCCGGTTGGCTTTCGACATCGATTCCAACCCCGTAGCCCTGTTCCCCAGTGAGTGGTCATTGGGGTACTTCACCCAGAATCACCCCAACCTCACCCTGACCGCTCTGGCACCGCCCCGGCTGCAAAACCGGTGAATTTCCGCCGCCCCCATCGATTTGCCTGATATGACTTCCGCCACTGATTTCGCCTCACCGGCCATGCCCGACTCGACCGGCCATTTCGGGCCGTTCGGAGGACGCTACGTGCCTGAGACCCTCGTTCACCCGCTCCAGCAGCTGGAGGACGAATACTGGCGCGCCCAGCAAGACCCGGAGTTCCAACGGGAACTCGACTACTACCTCAAGGAATTCGTGGGGCGGCCGACTCCCCTGTATTTCGCCGAGCGCCTGACCAAGGCACTGGGCGGAGCGCGGATCTACTTGAAGCGGGAAGATCTGCTGCACACCGGAGCCCACAAAATCAACAATGCCATGGGCCAGGTGCTCCTGGCCAAGCGCATGGGCAAGACCCGGATCATCGCCGAGACCGGAGCCGGTCAACACGGTGTGGCCACGGCCACCGTGTCGGCCATGTTTGGCATGAAGTGCGTCATCTACATGGGAGCGGTCGACTGCAAGCGCCAGGAGCTCAATGTCTACCGAATGAAGATGCTCGGGGCCGAGGTGGTTCCTGTGAAGGCCGGCCAGCAAACCCTCAAGGAGGCGGTCAATGAAGCCATGCGCGATTGGGTCACGAACGTCCGTTCGACCCATTACATCTTGGGTACGGCCTATGGTGCCCACCCCTACCCAGTCATGGTCCGCAATTTCCACCGGATCATGGGAGACGAAGCCCGGGCCCAGATCCTCGAGCGAGAGAAGCGCCTGCCGGACCTGCTCATCGCCTGCGTCGGTGGCGGATCCAACGCCATCGGATTGTTCTACCCATTCCTGAATGACCCTTCCGTGCGGATGCTGGGAGTCGAAGCGGGGGGCGAGGGCATTGAGCCCGAGAAGCATGCCGCGCGCTTCCAGGGCGGCTCTCTGGGCGTTCTGCAAGGCACCCGCAGCTACATCCTTCAGGATGAGTTTGGACAGATCCAGCTCACCCACAGCGTCAGCGCGGGGCTCGACTACGCCGCAGTTGGCCCCGAGCACGCTTGGCTGAAGGACCGCAACCGCGTGGAGTACACCTACGCCACCGACACGGAGGCTTTGGATGCCTTCCTACGTCTAGCCAAGCTGGAGGGCATCATCCCGGCGCTGGAAAGTGCGCATGCTGTGGCGGGGGCCATTCAGCGGGCACCCACCATGTCCAAGGATGCGGTGATCATCGTGAATCTGTCGGGGCGCGGCGACAAAGACGTCATGCAGGCGGCCCAGAAACTGGGAATCTGCTTGCCGGACTGATTTCCGGACTCGAGACGAAACCGAGGTCTGGAGCGGGATTTTTGGGCAACCATCCAATCTGGCATTTGAACCGAGAGAAGATCGGAAAATCTCCTCGGGGGTTCGCTTCCAGATTAATCGCGGTGACCGCTATCGGCGCGGCAGGCCGAACACGCCCAGGCCGAACACGCCCAGGCCGGAAATGGCTTCGCCGCTTTGAATGCGTTCGAAGCCCTTTCCTCGTTGAGTCCTACTCGGGGGAACCCTCTTCGCGCTTCCCCAGCAAGGCCTGGGGATCGGGTTTGGGGATCAACGCCGTGCGCTCGCGAAGCATCTGAGCCCGGAACAAGTCGCGCTCATCGGAACCCAGTTTCTCGCGCAACGGATGTGCCAACTGAAGGTGGGCCGGTTGGCTGCGGAGGAACAACTCGTCGGTGAGCGATTTTGGCGTTTTGCCGAAGACTCCCAGGTCAACGCCCAACCGCAGGAAGCTGATCAAATTCATGGCCTCCTTGGAGGAAATGCTCCAACTGTTTCCTAGCACGCCATAGGCACGCCCGATGTGGTTGAGCAACACGGCGGGTTTCTTCTCCATCTGAGAAAGCCGCGCGTTCTCTTCGTGCTCGATGATTTGGAGCAACACCTTGTTGATGCGCTCAACAATGTCATTCTCCGGTTCCCCAAGAGTCATCTGGTTGGAGACCTGAAAGACATTACCCAGCGCCTCGGTCCCCTCGCCATAGAGGCCGCGCACCGCCAATCCCAGCTTGTTGACGGCTTGGATGATCTGGTTGATCTGCTCGGCCAAGACTAAGCCAGGAAGGTGCAGCATCGCACTCACACGGATACCGGTGCCTAGATTGGTGGGGCAGGCTGTCAGAAACCCGTACCGCTCGGTGAAGGCAAACTCGACCTTTTCCTGCAGGGCCGTATCGACGGCATCAATGGCCATCCACGCTTGGCGCAGTTGAAGCCCGGGCCGCAGCGCCTGCATCCGGAGATGGTCCTCTTCGTTGACCATCACACAGACATTCTCCTCTCGGTTCAGCACGATGCCGCTGCCGGCATTCTTGGCCGCGTGTTCACGGCTGATGAGGTGACGCTCCACCAAGACCTGCTTGTCCAGAGCGGGCAGCTTGTCCATGGATTCGGCGAAGATCTCTTCCCCCAGGAGGGTGAGGGATTTGACGGCCGGCATCAGCGTCTCAAAGGCTTTGATTCGCTCCGCCTTCTTGGAATGGCTGGGGAAAGGGACGGTTCGAAGATTGCGCGCCAAACGGACCCGGCTGGAGAGCACGATTTTGTCGTGAGGGCCGCTGCGCAGGCAGGCCTCGGAGGCGGGGACCAGAAAATCGAGGATGCTCATGTCGGAGGGATCATTCAGCGGCTTTGAAAGCCTTGATTTCGTCGCGCAACCGGGCGGCCGATTCGAAGTCCTCCTGGGCGATGGCCACCTGAAGGTCGCGATTCAGGCTCTGGAGTCTGTGGGCACCCGCCAAGGCACTTTGCATCCCCGCCGGCACCTTGCCACGGTGGCGGATGTCCTTGTGCATGGTCTTGAGCACCGAATCCAAGCCGTCAGAAAAAATATCGTAGCAATGAGCACAGCCCAAACGGCCGCTCTTCTTGAAGTCGGCCTGAGTGTACCCGCACTGGTCGCACGAGAGGGTTCCCACCGCCTCGGAAGCCTCCTCCATCTTCTGGGCGGCGCCCAGACCGAGAAGATGATCGGCGATGGCGAAGGCGGCCGGGTCATTGTAGTTCTTCTCCTTCGCACAAGCGGCGCAGGCATCGACCTTCTTGACCTTATTGTCGGCGATTTCGGTCACATGGACCGTCGCCTCCTTCAGCTTGCAGAACTGGCAGACCATAGTTTGCTGGGCAGATATCGATGCAGGACGCCGCAGAGTCAAGGTGAGGGGTGACCCCATCTCACCGTGGGAGACAAAAAAGAGTGATCCAACCCTCCCAGAGAAGGGCTAAAAACCAGCTCGCGAAAGTTCAAGCAGCGGTCGAGGACGAGGCCTGACGACGCGGGCGCAAGAGGATGACCTTCTTGTCGCTCCCATCGACCTCCACGCTGTGGGTCTCGATGTCCGGGTCCGTCTTCAGAGCCTGATGGACAATGCGGCGGTCGTAGGCGTTCATGGGCTCCATCTCCATGATGTCACCGAACCGGCGCACTTTGTCCGCCAACTCGACGGCCCGCTTGGCCAGTTGCTCCCGGGCCTCACGCCGGTAACCGCCGACATCAAGCATGACCCTGGGCACCGAATCATCCCCCTTATGAAGGATGCGGTTGAGCAGGTATTGGATCTCACCCAACGTCTGACCCTGCCGACCGATGAGTCGATTGGGTTCATCGGTCTGGATGTCCAGCAGAAGCATGTCCTCGTAATTCTGCTCGGTGACCGTGGCTTCGAAACCCAGGGTCTTGAGCATCTGGCAGAGGGTGTCTTTGGCACTCATGGAGATTTGGAAGATATTTTTCGACGTCCGGGCTGGACAGGCACAACGACGGCAGCGCCGGTTCCAGTCCCCGGTCCTTCGTTCGATTTGGTGATCTTGGTCTGCAGAATGGTCATCAAATTCTGGGTAGTCCAGTACAGCGTCAGGCCGGCCGAGTAGTTGTAGAAGAGCACGCCGAAGAAGACCGGCATGTACTTGAGCATCTTCTGCTGGGCCGGATCCATCTGCGGCGACACCGGCGTCAACGTCGACTGCCACCAGGCCGTGGCCAGATAAAGCACCGGCATGATGTTGAGCGGCAATCCGATCCCGGGAATTCCCAGTAGCGGAATGAAGCCCAAGCCGGGGACCACGTAGATGCTGTCAGGACGGGAGAGGTCGCAGCACCAGAGGAAGCTCTCACCGCGCAGTTCAATGGCCGTTCGGAGCATGAAGAAAAATCCGATGAACACCGGGAAAGTCAGCACCAGCGGAAGACAACCGGCCATGGGATTGATCCGGTGCTCCTTCATGAACTCCATGGTCTTTTGGTTCATCTTGGCCGGGTCGCTCTTGTACTTCTCGCGGATGGCGTTCATCTGCGGTTGCAGGGTCGACATCCGCTTCATCGAGCGGGTGCTGGCGTTGGTGAGGGGCCAGAACGCCAACTTGATCAGGATGGTCAGCACGACAATCGATGCGCCATAGGACGGAATCAGCGAATGGACAGCATTGAGGAGCAACAGCAACGCCTTGGCGCAAATGCCGGTGATGCCGGTGAAGTCCATCACCAGATCAATCTGCTTCTCGCTAGTCTTGAGTTGGCTGTACTCCTTGGGGCCCGCGTAGATCGTGTGCTTTCGGGTCACCTTCTGGCCGGGCTGCAAGGTCTGAGCCGGATAGGTCAGACTGGTATGATAGGCGTGCGGCTGGGGATTCAACCGACCATCCGCCGCCAACTCCGAGGCAGACGGTACCGGCAGGGGTATATCCACCACTCGGACTCCCGCTGGGGATTGATCGGGCTGGGCGATGAGCGCAAAGAACTGATTGTGGACGGCTGCCCAGACCACGTTGCTGTTGCCGCCGGAAAACTCGCTCCGGGGCGTGCTAATCGTCGAACAGCCCAGTGTGGCGTTGGCAAACCAAGCCTTGTTGATCTGCTCGGCCTTTTCACCGTTGAACCAGTAGGCTCCCTGCACCTCCGCCATGTCTCGGCGATCCATGGGCGTCGCCGATCCCACCACGTAGTCGTGCGGAGGGATGGACACGGCGGAAGCACCCCGGTTTTCGACCGTGACAACGGTTTCGAAGAAGTAGCCATTGGACAGGGCCCAATCTTGGGACACCACCAAGCCATTCGGGAGGGCCTTCTCGGCATGGACTCCAGCCCCGGTCTTGCGAAGGTTGAAAAGACCATCACCGGTCAACGGGCCGACTCCCAGCGTCAGCGCTGGCAGTGGAGCAAAGCGGTTCAAGGCCGAAGGAACGCCTTTGGCCGAGGTGTCACTGCAATCGACCGAGGCGGGGTATTTCTTGAGCTCGATCAATCGGGCACCGCCCCCGTGCGAGGTGAAGGTCAGGCGCAGCAAGTCATTTTCGAGAACCAGAGATTCTTCGGCCGATTGAAAAGTCGGCACGGTCACGGGGCCCATGGGCAACGCCGGCGCCATCTGCGTGGTGTTGGCCGGCGGCGCGTTGACCTTTGAGAGCGGAGCGTTGCTGGAAGCAGCGGCTGAAGCGTCTGGGCGAGCGCCCGTCGGTGTGGGCCAGATGAAATCGGCCACATATTTTAGGCCCACCATTCCGGCGAGGCAGACAGCAAGAAACGCGATACCTTTTCGATCCATGGTCTAGTTGGGAAATTTGAGTGATCTCGGAGACAGACTGTGTGTCGGAAGCGCGGGCACGGGGTCATGGCCGCTGCCACCCCAAGGATGGCACCTGCAAAAGCGCCCCGTGGTCAATGCCACCCCGCGGCACACGCCGTGCCGCTCGATGGCTTCCATCGCATAGGCGGAACAGGTGGGGGAAAATCGGCATCCGGAACCCGGGCCCATGAGGAACCGCTTCATCGGGGAACCCACCCAGCGGTAGGTCTGGATGACAATCAACAACGCCTGTCGGACAGGATTCATGGGACGGAAGGAAGCGGCTTCCGGAGTTTGGCCCGAGACAATGCGCGCAAATAATCGCGCCGAACAGTCTCCAAGGTCATTTCAGCGATCGACTTCCGGGCGACAAGCACCATGGAGACCGGTTCGGTCACCTCATGCTGATGCTGCCGGAACACCTCACGCAGAAACCGACGGGCGCGGGATCGGATCACGGCTGAACCCACCTTTCGACTAGTGACAACCCCCAAGCGCAACTCCTTGGACGGGAGCCAATTCAAAATGAGGGTGCCGCAAATCTCGCGACGCCCCTCGTCTTTGAGTCGGCCAAAGTCGGACGACCGGCTGATCCGGCGCCGACGCGAGAACTGGAGCCGCAGCGGCGGGTTCATTGCGGCAAGGATTGAGGCAGGGATCGAGGCAAGCCATGGCCCGATTGGCCCGCCCAATCCGAGCGACTCACACTGGAGTCAGGCGCCGGCGACCCACGCGACGACGATTGTTGAGGATGGCGCGGCCGCTCTTGGTTGCCGCGCGAGCACGGAAACCGTGTTGACGCTGACGGCGGATTTTCGACGGTTGGTACTGACGTTTCATCGCTGTAGATCCGCCGACGTGCTGGCCCGCGGAGCCGCGCACATTAGCCAGTGGACGATTTGAGTCAAGCACCTGCGAGTATTTACAGAAAGTCACTAGGCTCACCGAAGCCGACCCCGACTCCTTGAAGCTTGGCTTGGGGCCAGTATCAAAGCCGCTGGCCTTGCCCAAGTTGGCCCTCTGCGGTCCAAGTGGGCATCCAAGAAACCCAGCGTCCATGGACTAGGCAGAAACCGGCTTTTGGGCCAGCCTCCGCCCATGAAGTTCACCGTGGTCCACTATGGCGACCCCATCCTCCGCCAGCGCGGAGTGCGCATTGAGTCCGTGGATGAAACCCTGCGCAGCACCATCGCCGGCATGTTCGACACCATGTACCAATCCAATGGAATCGGGCTGGCGGCCCAGCAGGTCGGCCTGGCGCTGCAGTTGGCGGTCATCGATGTCCGAGGCGTCAAGGACCGGGCCAGCCAACTTTGGATCTCTGGGCAACCAGCCGATGTCGATGCGTTCATGCCCTTGGTGCTCATCAACCCGACGATTCGCCCTGTCGGGGATGTCGTGGCCGGACCGGAAGGTTGCTTGAGTTTCCCGGAAATTTACGGAGATGTCTGCCGACCGGCCGAAGTCGAGGTCCGGGGAATCAACGACCGCAACGAAAGTTTCGAATTCAGGGCCGGAGGGCTGCTGGCTCGAGCCATCCAGCATGAGGTGGACCACCTCAATGGGGTGCTCTTCATCGACCGGATGGATTCCAAGAACCGCTCCGAGGTACGGGACGAGGTGGACACTCTTCAGGCGTCCACCAAGAAACAATTGAAGCGCAAGTGATCGAAGAGCGAACCGGGCTCTTCGAGGAAGACCCTTTTTGCGGTCAGTCCCGGGTGAGTGCCATGAGCCGTTCTCTCAGGAGGATTCGGCCCTGTTCCCGGCCGGCTTCATCGGTAGACCGGGGTACCCAGATCGGTTCTCCAAAGACCACGTCACACCGACTGAACGGGATAGGGATCTGGAACCGGTCCCAGCTGCCAAGAGTCCATTTCCAAGTAAGACGGAAGGAAACAGGAACAATGGGGAGCTGGGTGATCTGCGCCAAGGAGATCACTCCCGGATGCGGCTCGTAGCGAGGGCCTCGGGGTCCATCCGGGGTCACGGCCAGATCACACCCTTCGGAGGCAGCGGAGACCAATTCGCGCAAGGCCGGCGCACCGCGGCGGCTGGAGGATCCACGGATCCCGACGACATCGAAGAGTTCGAGCACCCGCGCCAACAGGCCTCCGTCTCGGCTCGCGCTGACCAACGCCGCCAGACGCCGACGCCGACCACAGCGGGCCACATGGCGATGGTAAAGGATCAAGGACAAGGCCAGTCGATTGTGCCAGATAGCGAAGATGGCGCGCTGCTCGGTGCTCGTATCGTTGAAGAACGAATGATCGGTCCAGTGCCATCGCAAACTGGAAGCCAGCAATCGGGCCAGCGTCGCGATGATCCGTGCGGCCAGACGACCATGCCAGCGAGCGGCTTCTGGAACCACCACGCCTGAGACGGCCCGTTTGGGATGGGAAGCGGGGCTCATCGATTCAGGCAGTGCGACGCAGGCAGGCCCGGATCAACTGCTCGACCGTGGCCTCTGCGCCCAACATGGCCAGAGCCGCCCGGACTGAATCATGGGCCTCGGCTGGTTTCACTCCGAGCGCCATGAGGGCGGCCACGGCATCGACTCCCCGGGTGTCTTCACCGGGAATCACTGTCACGGAGCCCCCGGACAACGGCGACGGAACCGATCCGACGGAACCAAAGCCACCCAGCTTGTCCCGGAGTTCGACCACGATCCGCTCGGCGGTCTTGCGTCCGACCCCTTGGACCGAGGACAGAGCCTTGACGTCGCCCGCCGCCACGGCACTGCGGAACGCGGCGATGCTCATACCGCTCAGGACGCCCAAGGCTATCTTCGGCCCGATGCCGCTGACCGTGTGGATGAGCAATCGGAACAAGTCGCGTTCAGCGGCCGTCAGGAATCCGTACAGCAAGTGCGCGTCCTCCCGGATGGCCAGATGGGTCAAGAGCAACACTTCAGTCCCCACGGGCGGTAGACGGTCGTAGGAGGATAGCGGAACTAGGACCTCGTACCCCACGCCCTGAACCTCCATCACCACCTGGGTCGGCAGCGACTCGACCAACTTGCCTCTCAAAAACGTGATCACCTGCGGCCGGAATGCAGTTTCGCGGCCCCGGAATCAAGCTCAGGCGTGGAGAATCTTGATCGCCCATCTTCGTTGAAGACAAAAGAGCCGATTCCGTTTAGACAATCCCTTCATGCATCCCCGCAGACGTCAGTCAGGTTTCACCCTGATCGAATTGCTCGTGGTCATCGCCATCATCGCCATCCTGGCCGGAATGCTCCTGCCGGCACTGGCGAAAGCCAAGGAGAAGGCCAAGTCCTCCAATTGCTTGAGCAACCTCAGGCAGGTGATGATTTCCGAGGCTCTCTACGCTTCGGACAATCAGGGGTTTTTCACACCCACCTTCTGGGTCCGGGGTGACAATGTGAATCGGCGGCTCTGGTTCAACTTCCTCAAGCCTTACCTGCAGACGACCAACATCGTCATCTGTCCGACCAAGACACCGGGCTTCAAGAAGAGCTGGGCCATTTATGCCTCGGATCAACCGGACAAGATGATCTCCAACTACTCGATGAACTTCAAAGTCGGCGGCTGCGATTGGCCGAACGTTTGGGACGTCAAGGACTACCCCTCGATCAAGGACTCGGGCATGGCCTCTCCCGCGGCCACCGTGGTGATCACCGACGGCGGCACCAAGCCCCGAACGGCCGACGCTCGGGATCCGTTGAAGTGCGTGACCGAGAAGTCGCCCGAAAAAGCCGGCGCCTGGGTGCTGCACGATCCGATCAATGACGCCCCCTGCAGCGGCTGCGTTACTTCTGACGATCCCAACTGGGGCGGCCCCCAACTGCGCCACACGGGCAAAAGCGTGGTGGCGTTTGGCGAAGGGCACGTCGAGCTGCTCAAGAGCTCCCGGTGGTACTGGGGAGCAACCCCATGGCTCGACCCCAAGATCGGTGGCGGGCAATAGAAAAGACCCCAATTCTGTTCCGCTGCCTCCGTTTCCGGCGGAAAAATCCTACAATCCCCATTGAAGCTTTCGGGCTTCCGGGGCGTCACCGCATTTGACACTGGCAACAGGCCCGGCGGTATCCTCTCCTCCGACAACATTCCATGAACCGATTCGTCGCCATCACCACCACCCTCACCGCGGGACTGATCCTCAACGCGGCGGACCCGGTGGACTTCAAGAAACAGGTCCGCCCGATCCTCGAGGTAAACTGCCTCAAGTGCCACGGCACCGAAAAGCCCAAGGGAGACCTCGTCATGGTGACCCGTGCCGACACCATCAAGGGGGGTGAAAGTGGCACGGCCTTGGTGCCGGGCGACCCGGCCAAGAGCAAGATCTACACGACGACCACTTTGCCCGACGGGCACGATGACCTAATGCCGCCCAAGGGCGATCGGCTCAGTGCCCAACAGCAAGAGACCCTGAAGGCGTGGATCCAAGAAGGTGCCGTTTGGCCCGAGAGCATCAAACTCTCGCAGAAACAAAAGGTGGACTTCGTCAAGGAAGTGAAGCC
>CANHYD010000037.1 GCA_947464705.1 Verrucomicrobiota bacterium
ATTGAAAAAGACCCCCGGCCGCACACACCACAGCCGGGGGCCCGCGCACTCAGGAAATGATCAGAACCGGAAACGGACCTGACCACTGATCCGGAACGGTTGTTCCGGATAAATCACGTCATTGCCGGCGAAACTCGGATCGATGGAAGTCCAGTTCCGCTCATCAGTAATGTTGAAGAAATTGATCTGCACGTCCCACTTCGGCTGGCGGTAGAACACGAAGGCGTTGATGACGTACTGCATGGGGATGCGCAGCGATCCCTCTTGGTTCTGCCACTGCTCACCGGTGACCTGCGGGCCGAAGCTGGCGCCAAACCCGTTGTCGAACTGATAGGTGAGGTAGGAATTGAACATCACCTGCGGAACGCTGGCGGCTCGGGTCTTGCCGAAGGAACGGGCCGGGGTATTGGGTCCGCGGCTGTTGTAGTTGGGGGAGCCGCCGCCGGTGCCGGAAGCGCCATCCACCAGGAAGCCTACCGGGTAGCCATCTCGATAGTTGTAAGTTTGTTGATACCCGAAGTCGTCCTGCTCGGCTTTCTGAAAGGTAAAGTTGGCGCTGGCGTTGAAGTTGCGGTCCGGTTGGTAGAAGGACTCCAACTCCAAGCCCATGGTCTCGATACCGATCGGGTCGCCAACGAGCTGAGGCGCCTGACGGGTCTGCTGAAAGACGGAGCCGCTCAGGAACACCTTATTGTCCAGAAGGCTGGCCTTGGAACCAAACTCCACCAGTTCGCTCTCGGTCGAGAGCGACTTCTCCAGTGAAGCTTGGGTGTTGCCGGTGGCGTTCACGCCGCCGAAATTCGCACTGCCCTGGATGGCATTGACCACGTTGTAGGTGGCGTAGCTCGTGAGTACCGGGGTCCACTTGTAGATACCACTCACGAAGACCGACGTGTTGAAGACATCGGTGGAGACATTGTAGTTCGAACCGGCCGCCTTGCCGACGTACTCCGGACTCTTGGCCTGGGCGCCGATCAGATCTCCGCGGCCGCCTGCAATGATCGAGAACTTGTCGTGGAACTTCATGTCCCACTGGGTGAAGAAGCCGCTCTGGGCGATCTCGGAATTCTGGTCACCGGAACCAAATCCATTCGAGCCATAGCCCGGCGCACCCGGCACCAACAACGAGCTGCCACCATAGGTCGTTACCAGAGGAGTGGGCGGCAACCGGAAGGTGGAGGACGGCTGGGTGACGTCATAGAGGAAGAACGGTTCGACGCCGAAATCCTGATAAGACACGAGCGACTGGTAGCGCAAGTCCACGCCGCTGATGGTCTTGATGGGCAGCTCGTAATTGGCCACTGCTGGCGTGATTTCGTAGTGAAGCTCTGAACGGTTGTTGGCCATCCAGTTTTCCGGCACCCATTCGGTGTATCCGTAGCCGGAGGCCTTGCGGGACTCCATGGTCTCGCCGTACGTGCGATTGACCACCTTGCCGAAATCGTTGAGCTGATAATTGGCGATGAGCTGGGACGAGAACTTCTGGCCCGCCGCGCTATCAAACGGCGCGTTGATCGTCTGCCACGGATAAACCTTCACCCGCGAGGTCAGGTTCGTATTGAGCAGCGCGAAGTTGGCGTTCTGACCAAACTTGCCAACGGACGTGAGCGGATCGCCAAAGCGGTTGTTGGGAAGCACCGGGCCGGCGATATACACCCAATCGTCGATGAGTTCTTGGGTGACGCGGTTGATACCGATGACCTCGTTGAAACGGGAAGTGTAGAACTGCGAATTCCAGTCGACGGTCAGCTTCTCATTGGCCTTCCAAGTCAGGGCCGTGAAGATGTCTTGGGTGTTGTCGGTCACGTGCCGGTAGTAGCCGTCGGCCTCACGCCCGAGGTAGCTGACCCGGAAGGCGAGCTTGTCGTTGATGGGTCCGCCGAAATCGATCCCCCACTCCGGGTTGAAGTAGCTTTGGCCACCGGGGACAAAGGTGCCCCAGCGACTCAAGACCTCGCCGTGGAATCCATCAAAGTACGGGAGCTTAGAGACGAAGTTCACATAGCCGCCCGGGCCCTGTCCTTGAGGACCATACACGGCGGAGCCTGGCCCCTTGACGATGTCCATGGCCTCCACGCCGTTGAAGCTGGCGAGCATGGAATTGCGGCTGTAAATCGTCCGCTGTCCATTCTGATAGATTTCTGAAAGGTCACCGCGGATGACCGGGACGTTGGCCAAACCATAACGAGACGGGGTGTAAACGCCCGGGGAGTACTGGTTGAAATCGGTGGCGCGGGAAATCGCGCGGGCCTCCATCTGAGCCTTGGTCACCAGAGAGACCGAGCGCGGCGTCTCCAAGATGCTGCGGTCGTCACCCATGACCGACTCCACCGGCCGGGCTGTCGGCAAGACGGTCTCTTCGAGGGACAGGCCTTCAACGACGACCTTGTCCAGAACGTTGGTGGAACCAGCGCTCTGGGCCAGAGCCGAGCCGCCCGATGCCAGAGCAAGGGCGGTGAACGATCCAATCCGGATCGGCAACCATAGGGAGGGTTTCATTGGGCGTGGGTACGGAGGATGAGTTGGGTTGTTTGAGTGCAGCGAGGGTCAGGCGCTGCACAACGGGGTCCGCATACCTCATGCCAGCCTGTGTTTGGATTCAGCACCCCGGGGTTGTCGCGAGGAGTGCTTGCTCGATCCAGGAGTCCCCACGGAGGCGCATTTGCGGCAACTTCTTCAGATAACAGCTGCTTTCCGTGACATCCCCACCGCGTCGCTCCCGGCGTGGAATGAACCGGTTCGCTGAGTGACTGACGCGAGCATGAAGCGATTTCAGAGTGCGGAAAAACTGGGGGCGTCCAGCCGCTGCTGAAACGGTGTTTTGTTTTGCCCACCATGGGCAGAGAGCAGACGCCAACCCCGGCGCGACTCGCCTCAGCGAGTCCGGAGGATTCTCTCTGGCGGGTTGTTTTCGCTCAGTTGCCACAGCTCATGGGTGAGTGGAACACCGTGTGCTGGCCAGGTGCTCGCGATGGCCCCAAACCACCGAAACTCCCGCGAGGCAGATCTGGCGCAGATGCAGTCTCTCGTCCAGTTCACCCGAGCCCGTCTCGGCACCGAAGCGCAGTCTCCGTTCGGCTCTTCGGTTGTCGAGACAGACACCGGTCGCCTGGTTCTGCGTCGGCTCAACGCCGTGCGCCAGGAGAACGATCCCTCCAGTCATGCCGAGGTGCGTGCCATGCGCGCTGCTTGCAAGCGGCTCAAGAAACCCAGCCTTGCGGGGCACACGCTTTACACGACGTGCGAGCCCTGCCCCATGTGCATGGCCATGGCCCTGTGGTCGGGCGTGGACCGAGTGGTGTTTGGAGCAACCATCGCCGATGCCACCCGGCACTGCGCCCAAATCCATGTGTCGGCGCGGCAACTCGAGCAGCGCTCCGACATGGATTGCCGCGTTGACGGGCCAGTGGCCCGGGCCAGTTGCGTCGCCCTCTTCGAAGATCCCCGCATGGTAACGGCCATGGCGCTCTGGCGGAAGTCGCGCCGGACCGTCGCGAAGGCTTTGCCCTCCCAAGGCTGATCACCTCCGAATCGACCTGCCCCTTCTCAATCCCCCTTCCCGCATGACCCCTGCTGATTTCAACGCCCTGGCCGAGCTTCTCCCCCCCGAGCGCATCCTCACCGCTGCCGAGCGACTCGAATCCTTGAGCCGGGACTTCTACTGGTACTCGCCCGTCCTCAAGCGAGACCTTTCGGACAAGGTGGCCGAAGTGGTGGTCCAGCCGACCACCCGCAATGAGGTCGTCTCCTTGGTCCGCTTGGCCCACCAGCGACGGATTCCCCTGACGCTGCGCGGAGCCGGCACCGGCAACTATGGCCAGTGCATCCCCACGCACGGCGGCATGGTGATGGATTTGGCGGCGCTGGACACGATCCACTCCATCAGTTCGGAAGGCATTGTGACGTGTGATCCGGCGGCCCGACTGGGAGCCATCGAACGGGTCGCGCGGCAGTCCGGCTGGGAACTGCGGTGCTACCCAAGCACTTACGTGAAGGCCAGCGTGGCGGGATTTTGTGCGGGTGGCTCGGGAGGCATCGGCAGCATCGAATGGGGCGCGCTGCGGGAAAACGGCACCGTGCATTCACTGACCGTGCTGACCCTGGAGGCCGAGCCCCGAGAGGTGCGTCTGAGTGGAGCCGACATCTTCCAGGTCCTGCACGCCTGGGGCACCAATGGCATCATCATCGAGGTGGAACTACGCCTGGCTCCCAAGACCGATTGGGGACAACTCGCGGTAGCCTTCGACGATTTCTCCGGGGCCTTCGATTTCACCGAAGCCATTGCCCGCAATGATTCGTTCCGGAAGCGCCTGGCGACGGTCTTCGAGTGGCCGATCCCGGGCTCGTTCGTCCCGCTGCTGAAGTGGCTCCCTTCGGGCAAGGCGGTGTGCTTCTTCGAGGTGGCCGACGATCAGTTGCAGCGTTTGGCCGACGCGGCCCGTAATGCGGGCGGCGATCCCTGTTTCATCGCGCCGTTCTCGGAACCTCGACGCGGAGCCCAACTGAGCGACTACACCTGGAACCACACCACGCTTTGGGCCCTGAAGCAGGACCCGTCGCTCACCTACCTGCAGTGCGGGTTCTCGGCCACAGAGGCTCGGAGCCAATTCCGCGCCCTGAAGGCCCGCTACGGGAGCGACTTCCTGCTGCACATCGAGTTCGTGCGCTCCGGCGGCATCATCACTCCGGGAGTCATTCCCGTCATCCGCTACACCGATGACCAACGGCTCCAGGAGATGATCGATTTCTGCGCCAGCATCGGAGTCTCCGTGGCCAACCCCCATGTGAATTTCCTGGAGGCCTCGGGGCGCTGGCGCCCGGATGATGCCAAGCGCCGAGCCAAGGAGCTCTACGACCCTCGGGGGCTGCTCAATCCGGGCAAAATGCGGGACTTCACACCGGAGGCTCTCGCAAATCCGACCCTAGCAGAGACTCGGCACGACTGTCTGCCGGCGACCCGTCCTCAAACTGTGTCCGCCTGAAACCCTCTCAACCACTGCCTTGAAGACCTGGATCCCCCCCGAGCGTTTCCTTCCCTACCTCACCTGGAAACAGGTCGATGCGCTGCCGCGCGACCGGACCTTGATGGTTCTGCCCACGGCGGCCATCGAGCAGCACGGGCACCACCTGCCACTGGCCACCGACACCTTGATCAACAACCTGTTGCTCGGGCATGCGCTCCAGAAACTGCCAAAAGACCTTCCGGTCTACGCGCTGGCTCCGGTGCATTATGGCAAGAGCAACGAGCATGTGGGGTATCCTGGAACCCTCAGCTTGCACCGGGACACCTTCATGGCCGTGCTGCGAGATTTGGGTCGCAGCCTCAAGGCCGCCGGATTCCAGCGACTGGTCTTCTTCAACAGCCATGGCGGAAACCATTCACTCATCGACGTCATGGCTCGGGACCTGCGCGACGAGTTGGGTCTGCGCACCTTCTGCCTGTACGGCGGCGGTCCTGCCGAGGGAGTTGGCGCTCAAGAGGCGGCCTACGGATTCCACGCAGGCGAGGTCGAGACGGCCCTGCTGCTGGCCGGAACCCCGGAGTTGGTCCACACCGATCAGTACACCTCCAACTACATCGCCCGAGTTGGCGATCCAGGCCTTCTGAAGCCCGAGTTCGCCAGCGCTACCTTCTCTTGGCTGACGCGCGATATCGCCCCCAGCGGGGTCATGGGTGATCCCTCGCCCGCCACTGCCGAGAATGGCTGGCGCTGGTGTGAAGCCATGAGCGATCGGATCGCGCGGGCCTTGGTGGAGATGCACGACTTCCGAGAAATCCTGGAACGCTGAGGAGACATCGTGGCGAATCGTTCCCCAACACGAAGTCCTCGGAGCCGGAGTCCGGCCGCTGGCATCCGTGTGGAGGTAGGATCTGGCGTCACCGTAGAACGCGGGGTGCGTTTCCGCCTGGCCGATGGCACCCGTCTGGTATCCGACCACTACTACCCGCCACAGCCCGGTCCGGCTCCCACGATCCTGATGCGCCAACCCTATGGCCGGGCCGTGGCCAGCACGGTGGTGTATGCCCAGCCGGCCTGGTTTGCCGCCCAAGGCTACAATGTGGTCATTCAGGACGTCCGCGGGCGTGGGGACAGCACCGGCGAATTCTATCCCTTCCGGCATGAGGGGCGCGACGGCCATGCCACCATCGAGTGGTTGTCCGGTCGCCCAGAATGCAACGGGCGCATCGGTATGTATGGGTTCAGCTATCAGGGGCTGACCCAACTTCTGGCGGCGGCTGAAGCACCTGCGGCGCTGCAGTGCATCGCACCGGCGCAGACGGCGGGCGATTTGTTTTCCGGATGGTTCTACCATCAAGGGGCCTACCGCCTCGCTTCCAGTGTCGGCTGGGCGCTGCAACTGCTCCGGGGCGATGCCCGCAAGCGGCGGCTGAAGACGGCCAGTCGCCACTTGGAGGAGGCCGCCACCCGATTTCCGTCGCTCTTGGCCGCGGCGCCCTACTCCCGAATTGGCGAGCTCACGGCCCGAGGTCTGCCCACCTACCATCGCGATTGGACCACCCACCGCGCCGCCGGTCCTTGGTGGGCTCGACACGATGTGAGCACGCGGATGGACCGCATCCGAATCCCGTGCCTGCACCTTTGGGGTTGGTACGACACCTACCTCGACGGCAGCGAACAGCTCTATCAACGCCTGCGGGCCGAATCCAAGGCACCACAGTACCTGGTGGCGGGTCCCTGGAACCACATTCCCTGGAGTCGGTATTGCGGCGAGGGAGACCACGGTCCCGACGCGATCCCGGACACCGACCGGCTGCTGCTGCGCTGGTTCAACCACTGGCTCAAGGATTCGGGCGACTTCGACCAAGAGCCACCGGTGCGTTCCTTCGCGCTGGGCGAAAACCGATGGCATACACTGACTTCTTGGCCACAACGACCGGGTAGCACCTGTGCCGTGCAACGGTGGTTCCTGGATTCCGACGGACGGGCCAACTCCATTCAGGGTGATGGGCGACTGGGCCCCGAGCCTCCGTCGGGCATGCGCCCGCGGGACGGGTTCGTCTACGAGCCGGAGGTGCCGGCCGCCGCTCCCGGACCCGGGGCGGCTCCGGGCCCCTTTTTGCAGAACCGCCAGGACTCGATGAACAATGTCTTGGCCTACACCAGTCCGGTTCTCACCGAGGCCGTGCGCGTCACCGGACGGCCCCGAGTGTGCCTGCATGCCACGAGTCGGTCCGCCTCGGCGGACCTGGTGGCCAAATTGGTCCGAGTGCTCCCGGATGGACGCTCGTACAACGTCTGCCTGGGCATCGCTCGGGGGTCCTGGCTCTTCGGTGCCCAGGGGCTGGAGCCGGACCGGGTGCAGTGCTGGGAGTTCGACCTCGAACCCACGCACTGCGTCTTCGCTCCCGGCGAACGCCTGCGCCTGGTCGTCAGCGGTAGTGCCTTCCCGCTGTATGATCGGAACCCAGGCTCGACGGTGTCGCCCGAGGCCGCCAATTCGTGGGACTGGATCCAGAACCAGCAGCAACTCCTCCACGATGCGGACCATCCGTCCTGCCTGCAACTGCCCGTGCAGCCCCTGCAGTCCGACATCGAATCCGGAGAAGGCGGCCTGACATGACACCTACAGCCATGCCACAACCGCCCTTCATCATCCTCGATTCAGTCACCAAGCGTTGGTCCAACGGGGCGACGGTTCTGGATGGCATCTCGCTCCAGGCCGAGAGAGGCGAGTTCATTTCGCTTATCGGACCGAGCGGCTGCGGGAAGTCCACCCTGTTACGACTTTTGGCGGGCTTGTCCGGGCTGAGTTCCGGTTCGGTGAGTCTCGACGGCATGCTGCCGGAATCTGCCCGGGAGATCATGTCGTTCATCTTCCAAGATGCGACGCTGCTGCCTTGGAGGACGGTCCGCTCCAATGTCGAGCTGGGGCTGGAGCTGGAAGGCAAGACCACCGAATCGCAACGACGCAAGACCTCCACCGCGCTGCTCCAGTTGGTGGGTCTTTCCGACGTGGCTGACCTCCATCCGCGCCAGTTGAGCGGCGGCATGCGCATGCGGGTTTCGATCGCACGGGCACTGGCCACGCGGCCGAAGATCCTGCTGATGGACGAACCCTTCGGCGCGCTCGACGAGATGACCCGGGATTTTCTCAACGAGGAGGTGCTGCGACTGCGGGAGAACGACCAGTTCACCACCTTTTTCGTGACGCACAGCGTCGCCGAGGCGGTCTTCCTCTCCACACGCATCCTTGTCCTTCGAGCCAAACCGGGCCAGATCGCCCGCGAGATCCCCGTGCCGTTCACCTTTCCGAGAACCGCTGATTTGCGCAGCGCCCCAGAATTCCTCCGCCTGGTGGGCGAGGTGAGCGCCGCTCTACGAGCCGTCCAGGTTCCCTCGAACCCTTCAAACCCGGGACATCTATGAAGAAATTCCTGATGCAGGCAGCATGGCCACTGGCGGTGTTTGTGGTGGTGATCACCGCCTGGGACCTCTGCTGTCGCGGGTTCGCCATTCCTGCTTACGTGTTGCCTCCCCCGTCTGCGGTGGTGCGGGTGGTGCTCGAACGCCACCACACTCTCTGGAACGCCTTTTGCATCACCGCTCTCGAGGCGGGTGGGGGTTATCTCCTGAGCATCATTGGCGGGGTGGTCATCGCCCTGTTCTTCGCCCAGAGCCCACTAATCCGGCGCTCCCTCTATCCGTATACCATCCTGCTCCAGACGGTGCCCATCGTGGCCATCGCCCCCCTGATCCTCATGTGGTTCGGCTCGGGCCTGCGGAGCGTGATGCTGGTGGCCTTTGTCATTTGTCTCTTTCCCATCATCGCCAATACCACCCAAGGGCTGATCAGCGTGCCTCGCAACCTGATCGATCTCTTCATCATGTCCAATGCCTCCCGATCTCGACTGCTGCTCAAGCTGCGACTGCCCCATGCGCTGCCGCATCTCTTCGTGGGCTTGCGCATTTCAGCGGGCATCTCGGTGATCGGGGCGGTGACAGGGGAACTCTTCGCCAGTTCCAATGCCGTGGGTGAAGGCGGGCTGGGTTATTCGATCACCTACGCCAACAGCCAACTCCAAACCGACTACCTCTTCGCGTTGGTGCTGACCGCCAGCCTGCTGGGTTTCCTCTTCTTCTTCACCGTCGCTGCCCTGGAATGGCTCTGCCTCCGGAAGTGGCATGAGTCGGCCATGAAGATCGACGCCGATTGAATCACCTCATAGCGATACCCATGAAACCCCATCCGCTGTTCCTTTGCATGATGGCTCTCGTTTTGCGGCTGAGTGCTGCCGAACCGGTCGCCGTCACCTTCCAGCTCGACTGGAAACCCACCGCCCAATTCGCCGGCCTCCTGCTGGCCCGCGAACGGGGTTGGTATCGGGAAGCCGGCATCGACCTGACACTGCGGCCCATCCCTCGGGACGAGGGGGTGGTCAGCAATGTGGTGCATCACCCGCGATGGATCGGCAGCTCCGAGAGTGGCGTCCTGTTGCAGGCGCGCTCATCCGGCATGCCGATCCGGGCGATCGGCACCATGTTGCAGGGCACTCCCATCTGCCTACTCAGTCTCAAATCCGCCAATATCCGCAACGTGAAGGACCTGATTGGCAAGCGCATCGGGGTCCATGCCGACGGGGATGAAGCGGTGAAGTATGTCCTGCATCATGCGGGCATCCGCCGCCAGGAGGTGGAGGTCGAGGTGGTGGGCCACGACCTGACACCACTGCTCAACGGACGGTATGCAGCCGTGCAAGGCTACTCCATCGACGAAGGCGTCGCGCTGAAGCAGGCGGGACACGACATCCAGATTCTGTACCTCCACGACGAGGGTTACGCAGCGTATGGTCAGGTGTATTTCACCAGCGAAGCGTTCCTCAAATCCGACGGTCCACTGCTGCGCCGTTTTCTGGAGGTGTCTCGCCGCGGTTGGGAGGCCGCAGTCCGGGAGCCGGCCACCATTGCCCGCATGGTCGTGGCCACGGTGCCCGGGACCGATGAACGCCATCAGCGGGGCACGGTGGAGGCGCTGGTCCCCATGCTCACCCGCGAGGGCGGACCGGCCAGCTTGGGCCGAATGCGCCGGGAAACCTGGGCGCAGGCGGTGGCCGACTTCAACGGGCTGCCCACCACCACCCGCCGCCTCAAGGTCTCCGACATCGCGACGTTCGACCTTCAGCCATGATGGTCCGTGTGCTGCACTTCTCGCCGGGGACCGCCACCGATCGCCACGATAGCCACCGCGCAGCCCTGGGATTCGTCCACTGCCTTCGGTCTGCCGATCCGAAGTCTTTCCCAGGTCTGGTTTGTGAGCTGGTGTGGGCCTTGCCTTCGATCGATAACCCGGCCTCGGTGCAGTCGCTTCTCACCGGTGCCGATGTGGTGGTGGTAGCGACTCCGGTCCATGGCCAAGGATCGCCGTGGTACCTGCGGAAATTTTTTGAACAAACGCGGGGGCTTCAACTCTGGGGCACCTTAGCAACCGCGTTTGCGACGGCCGGTGGACAGCATACCGGCGGCGAGATGGCCTTGCTGGACACCTTCCGATCGCTTCAAGGATGCGGAGCCTGCACCTTCACCTTCGCGCAAAAACTGACGGTGATCGGGATGCAACAGCGAGCCATACCGGATGGAGAGTTCCACCCGATTGACGCCTGGTTTCTGCGTCAATTGGCTCGGACCTGCCTGGTTCAGTGGGCCGCGCGCTCAGATCGGGCGAGTGGTGAGCGCTGGGCCCGCCAACTGGGCATCGACTCCGCCTATTACCTCGATTTCCCCAATGCCGCACGTCTGGAGGCTCAGGTGGGCGATGTGTGCCGATGGATGAATGAACCCTTAAGCGATCCTGGTGTGGCCTATGAGCGCTGGACTCGTCGCCTGGGGTTCCCGGCCCATCCGCCGGAAGCGCGCTCACTCCCCTTTGCCGGACTGTTCCCCGAGCCGCTGGTTCAAGGCCGGCCGGAAAACTGCGACTCGTAGCGTCGGCGTCGCTCCAGGATTTGCTCCACATACTGTCGAGTACCGGGGTAGGTCATGGCCGCCAGGAACTGGGCACTGTTGGTGCGTGCCTGGGGAGCGTTGGTGGCCGACATCCAGCGCAGGACATTCCGTCGGCCCGCATTGTAATCGGCCAGCGCATAAGCGGAGGGATTGTCCGTCGCTGCATACCGCTGGAGCACCTTCGACAAATAGAAGGATCCCGCATGCAAGTTCGTGGAGGGATCGAGGATTTGCTCATGGGAGTAGCGGGTCAGTTTGAGGGCATCGGCCCACTCTTGAGCGGCGACCTCCGTCACCTGCATGAGACCTATTTCGCCGGCCCGTCCCCGGACAGATGGGTCGAAGCGGCTTTCCTTCCAGATCACAGCCTTCACCAGCGATGGCGGCAGGCGATAGTGCTGAGCGATTCGGCGGATTTGCGGATCAAACCGGTCTTCGTACCGTGAC
>CANHYD010000038.1 GCA_947464705.1 Verrucomicrobiota bacterium
ACCTATTTGATCGGGTGGCGGAAATCCTCGAGGGGCTTGAGTGGCGTCCCAAGGGAGCCCGTGTGCGCATTCTACCGGCCGCCTTGGGTGAGTTCGCCGGTGCCTATGGGGCCGCTCGTCAGGCCATTCTTTCTCGACAGAATCACTGAAAACCCGCGTCGAATCCTGATCCTCGCCGCCCCCGTCATGGCGCCGCTGCCATGAAAACCTCGCAGTCAATGCGACAGTCGGGAGCGGAGGCTGGGGGGGAAGCTGGGATGCCGTTGCCCCTCCTACCGCCCCGCTTCTCAAGGCAGCCTCTGAAGTTTCTCGGCAGCGACCGAGGTGAGCCAATCGCCCACCGGCTGCAGCAACTCCCATCGTTCAAATGGGCTCTTGAGCCCCGATAGCAGGGATTCAGAACAGGGAGCTGAATTGTGAATCGGCAACGGAATCGAGAAGAGAACCGTTGGGGAATCTCGATCCAAAAGTGCTACCCAACCCGGGACGGTTGAAGCCCATTCCGAGGGTCCTTCGGTTTTCAGTGCGAATGAGCCGGAGCACCTGGTCTTGAGAAACAACTCTGAGCCACTGACCCGAGTCCACTGACCCGAGTCCGCTGAGAAGGCCGAGCATCGGAAAATGGGCCCAACTCAAGCGCTGGAACTGAAAAAGTGCGCCCTGCTGGGCGCACAAAAAAACCCACCTTGGTTGCCCAAGGTGGGTTGAATCATCAAACCAGAATTACTTGCGGCGGCGCCAGAGGAGCGCAGCGGCACCGAGAGCGCCGAGAGCGATCGTGGTCGGCTCAGGAATCACGGTTCCGCCGCCCACCAAGTTGAAGCTCTTCAGGTTTTCCATACCGCCGGGGATCGCCAGAGGATCCGCCGAGGTGGTGTAGGTGAAGGTCTCGGAGAGACCGGTTCCAGGGGCCTTGGCCAGCGCCTGGGCGGCACCGACACCAGCGATGGAGGAGTCCCAAACGGCAACCTGCAGGGTCACAGTGCTTCCCGGAGCGATACCAGCGAGGGTCGCAATGGCGCCCGGACCACCGACGGCACCCGGATTCCAAGAACCCGGAGAGGTCGTCGTGGAAACGCGGAACGGAGACGGAGCGAACGAGCTGGTCAGGGCGCTGGCGGACGCACCGTACCAGACCTGAGCGACGAAGCTGGTGCCGGTCAAGGGCTTGCCAGACGCGTCATTGACCAGAGCCAGACCGCGGTTGTTGAGGTTGATGGAAGCCTGGCCAAAGGCCGAAACAGCCAACGCCGAGGCGGCAACGAGGTAAGCGAACTTGTTCATGGTGTTTTCTGTTAAGACGGATTAGTTGACAGAGAAGTTCCGGGCGTAGGTGCGAGCAGAGCCCTTCAGGAAGAAGCCTTCACCCACCTTGACGGTCGGAGCAGAGGGAGCCCATTCACCGTCGACAAACTCCTTGGCGGCGAAGCCAGTGCCGGTCCACTGATAAACCACATCACCTTCAGCGGCAGTCAAGCCACCGGCAGCGGCATCAGTCAGACCACCGGCCAGAGGCACGGGGACGGACAAGAGGTTGAAACCAGCGGCCAAAGCCTTGCTGTTGCTCAGGCTGACCTCACCGATCAGGGTGATGGTGGTGGCGGCCGGAACGTTGATGAAGAAACCATCGCCCGGAGGCAAGGTCATGGCCGGAGCGTCCCAAGCGCCGTCAACGAAGGAGTTCGCGACGTACTTACCGCCGGTGAACTTGTAGACAGCGGTGCCATCCGGAACGTTCAGCACAGTGCCGATCGCATTGTTGCCGTTGTTCAGCTGGTTGCCGATCAGGTTGTTGCCCTTAGCAAGGCTCAGGCGGACGTATCCGACGATGTTCTGGCTGGTCACCTGGGCAGACCCAGAGACTGCACCGACAGCCGCGACGACGGCGGCCAAGAGGAGCGATTTGGTGTTCATTGTGGTTTGATTTGTTCCGTGTGTGGGGAAGTTCTGTCAGGGCCTCAAGCGAGCGTCAACGGATTTTTTGGAAATTTTCAGGACAGTCTTTCAGCGGCTGTGGCGGTGTTGGACAACAGCATGGCGATGGTCATCGGACCCACCCCGCCAGGGTTCGGCGTGATCCAAAGGCACTTGGGTTGCACTTCTGCAAAAGCCACATCGCCAACGAGGCGTGTTCCGGTCTTGCTTGAGGAGTCGCTGAGGCGATTGACACCCACGTCAATGACCACAGCACCCTCGCGAACCATATCGGCCCGAAGGAACTCAGGGACCCCCATGGCGGCGATGATCACATCGGCCCGGCGACAGTGGGCAGCGATGTCGCGCGTGGCGCTATGGCACAGCGTCACCGTGCAATTGGCCCGAGGCGACTTTTGGATCAGGATGGCTGCCATGGGCTTGCCCACGATGTTGCCGCGCCCCAATACGACGACCTCTGCTCCGTTGAGCGGCACGCGACTGCGCACCAGCAATTCGTGAACACCGGCGGGCGTGCAGGGAAGGAATCCGCCGGCGTCACCCAGCATGAGTCGCCCCACGTTGACGGGGTGGAAGCCGTCCACATCTTTCTCGGGCAGAACCGCCGAGTAGATCACGGCCGCATCGATGTGACGGGGGAGCGGAGCCTGGACCAGGATGCCGTGGCAGTGCGGATCGGCATTCAGGCGGGCGATGAGCAACAACAATTCGGCTTGGGTCGTCGTCTCGGGAAGCACCGTGGTGTGAGAGAGAACCCCCAACTCCCGAGCCTTCTTTTCCTTCATGCCCACATACACTTGGGAGGCCGGGTCTTCTCCGACCCGAACAAAGGCTAAGCCCGGCTGGATGCCCCGGTGCTTCAGAGCTGAGACCCGGACGAGCGTCTCTTGGTGGATGTCGGCAGCAATGGCCCGACCGTCGATGAGATTATTCATGGGATTTGTTGGACCGTTATCAGGCCGCTGCCCAGGCCGTGCTGAGCCGCGCTTGGCCCCGTCAACGGAGCGGTGCCTCTTCGATGGATTGCACGCGCAGGAGGACCTGGGTGCGATTGCCAGGATTCACATACTCCTCAGCGACCACTTGGACCGTCTTGCCACGGAACTTCGCGATCGGTATCTGGGGATCCTGACCCACCAAGAAGCCCAGCATGCCCTCACCCCGCTGCGGACTGCGCAATTGGTAATGGGAAGGCGATTGGGGCTCGAGGCTCCGGGCCACCTTGCCCACCCGGGTCACGATGCGAACCTTTTCGGAAGAATATTGGATCGATGACTGAGCCACATCACCGGCCACATCACCAACCTGACCACCGGAGGTCGCCCTCGATGCCCCAGGGTTAAACGGGACCGGATCCATGGAGATCACCGGAGCCGACGGCGGCGGGGTGGCAGAAACTGGCGGCGGGGCGGTCACCGTCGAAACAGGAGTCGCAGAAGCCCCAGCGATCGCGGGAGGTTTGGAAAGAGCCGGATCGGGAACCGCCCGCGAAACTGGATCACCGTCCGCCGGGAGAATCCCGCCGGTCTTGACCGCCGCGAGCTTGGCCGCCGGAGCAACCGAAGGTTCGATGAACTGGGCACCCACGTAAGCCGACAGGCCGGCGGGCGGTTCTACTTGGAGCCAGCCATCGGATTCACGAATCTCGGTCAGCGTCGCCCCTTTCTTGAGCACCCCCAACTCGCCGTAATTGCGACCAGGCCCTACCCGCAACCGGGCCTCAGGGGCTTTGACTTGATGAGAAACCCGATCCACCAACGGTCCGTAGACCCAGACGGCAACCTTGGGGGGCAAGGCGATGCGGATGAAACCGTCTTTACTGCTCGCTTGGGTTTCCACGGTCTCACCGCGTTTCATCCAGGCCAGCACCTCGCCCTCGAGGGAGGGTTGAGAGCGGACATTGACCCGATCGCCCCGGATCACAACCGTGTCCGCCAACGCAGGGATCGTCGCGCAGGTCAATACTGCGAGGAGAAGGGATCGGGGACGAAGATTGAGGGACAAAAGGGCCGAAACGGACGAACAATTCATGCGTTCGAAAGCAATGACCGGATTTCGGTCGGCGTCAATGCGCGCCACTTGCCCAGAGGCAATTCTCCTAGTTTGATCGGTCCAATTTGGGTTCGCCGCAGTTCGGCAACCGTATGGCCCAAGACCTCGAAGAGGCGTCGAATCTCGCGATTCTTGCCTTGGGCCAACTCCAATTCCACGACGCTGTGGGAGTTATTGGCGTCGACCAATCGAACGCGTTCGGCCTTCAGGGTCTCGCCCTCGTGCTGGACCCCTTGAGTGAAGCGGGCCAACTGCGAAGACTCCAGTCGCCCCTCGACCACCGCGACATACTTCTTGTGAACCCCATACCGCGGATGGGTGAGTTTCAGGGAGAAATCACCGTCGTTGGTCAGGAAGATGAGTCCTTGGCTGTCCCGATCCAAGCGCCCCACGGTGAACAAGTTGGACCACTCGGCCGGCAGAAGCTGGGAGACGACACGGCGGGTTTCCGGATCAATCCGGGTACAAATGAAGCCCGGCGGCTTGTTCAGTGCGATGTAGAGCTTCTTGCGGGTCCGCACCAGCGCACCCTCCACCGAGACGGCATCGTGGAGCGGGTCCACCTTGGACCCCAACTCGGTGACGACACGTCCGTTGACCGTCACCACCCCGCGGACAATCAATTTTTCGGAGGCGCGCCGCGAGGCGACACCGGCATCGGCGAGGAACTTTTGGAGTCGGACAGAGGGCATGGGCTAATAAAAAATAGCGACGCCGATTGCGGGTTTCCTGAATCACCCACGATCGGCGTCATTGGAGTTGGAGTCCGTGATTCTGGGCATCGGCTCAGCCAATCGGCGGCAAATCGGAGCCTGCATCGGAAATGCAGGGCATTTGCGGCCGGGCAGGCCGACCGATCACTCGGGGGGACGCGTCTTGCGCAGACCGGTCACGCGATCGCCCGGCTTCCACTGGGAACGGTCCTTGAGAACGGCGACGCGCTCAAAGCGCTTGAGGACATTACGTTTGGCCCCGGTGGACCCGGAGGCGCGTAGGCTGTTGTGCTGCGACATAAAATCGGATGTTCCGCTGGCGGCGATGAAGGCCCCTCGAATGGGCCGACCGCAACCGGCGAGCCCGTGGTTGTAGCGGGAGGCGTGGGAGATGCAAACCGGATTTTTCAGAGAAATCGCAGCCACTGTCCTGCACCTTGCCGATTTACCCTCACTTTCCGCATGCATTCCCCACCTTTCCAAGGGGATGGTCGACGCCATGCCGCTGGTGGCCCGATCAACCTTTCGACCCCTGATAGGGCTGGGCAATCCCCACCTTCAAACGGTTCTTCCGGCCATTGCGCGACACATCCCTCCCCTGCCCTGGTCTCGCGAACGGCTGGAATTGTTGGATGGGGATTTTCTCGATTTGGATTGGCTCAACCCTGGGCAAGGCCGATTGCTCATTGTCTCCCACGGTCTGGAAGGAAACTCCCGCCGCCCCTACGTTGCTGGCTTGGCGCGGGCCGCTGCCCGCCGCGGTTGGTCGGTGCTGGCCTGGAACTTCCGGGGCTGCTCCGGAGAACTCAATCGCCTGCCGCGGTTTTACCACAGCGGGGCCTCCGAAGACCTCGCCGCGGTCGTGACTCACGCGGGACAGACCGGCCGATTCGAGGTGATGGCGCTCGCCGGATTCAGTCTGGGTGGCAATCTCACGCTCAAATACTTGGGTGAACGCCACACCTCGAAGATACCCGTGGGCGCTGGAGTCGCCCTTTCTACCCCGTGCGACCTGGCGGCGGCCTCGGCAGCCATGGAAAGCCTCCAGGTCTGGCCCTACATGTCCCGATTCCAGAAGGACATCCTGCGCAAATGGGCTCTCAAAAAAGCGATGTTTCCGGGGCTCATCCCAGAGATCAACCCCCGCCGCCAGCGGACTTTCCGGCAAATCGACGACACATTCACCGCACCACTCCACGGGTTTGCCCATGCGGAGGCCTACTGGAAGGCTTGCTCCGCCAACGCCTTCCTGCCGTCGATCCGGGTGCCCGCCCTGATCTTGAATGCGGCGGACGACCCGTTCCTAGCCCCCAACTGCTTCCCACACGAATTCGCCCGCCACAGCCCTTGGGTGCATCTGGAGACTCCCGAGCGCGGCGGCCATGTCGGGTTCATGAACCGCTGGGGGTCCCGGCGCGATCTTTGGTCCGAGGTGCGGACTATGGAGTTTCTAGAGTCGTTCTGCCTGGGGTGAATCGGGGTGCTTTCGGGGGCTGAACCTCGACGAAGGCCGCGATCGAGGGCTTGCCAAACCCCGTCCATCGTCCATCAACGCGGTGTGCCTCACCGACTCGTCCTCGCGTTTTGCCTGTGGGTCAGCCCACTCCTGGCGGAAGACTGGCCCCGACTCCTGGGTCCACGGCTCAATGCCACCAGCTCCGAGAGCGGACTCCTGACCCGCATTCCCAGCAATGGACCGCCAGTGCGCTGGGACAAAGCTATCGGCACCGGGTACTCGGCGCCGTCGATCGCGCAAGGGCGCCTGTTTCTCTTTCACCGCCAAGGAAACCAAGAACTCACCGAGGCCTGGGATGCAAAAACAGGCACCCCAATCTGGAAGCACACGCAACCCAGCGCCTACCGCGACCCCTATGGCTACAACAACGGTCCCCGTTGCACGCCGCTCCTGCACGACAACCGGGTGTACACCTTCGGGGCTGAAGGGCTCTTGAGCTGCCTCGACGCCGAGACCGGCCAACAGCTCTGGCAACGCAACACGGCTGCGGAATTCGAGATTCCCGGGGCCTTCTTCGGCGTCGGCAGCACCCCTCTGATGGAAGGCGGGAAGCTGCTGGTCATGGTGGGCGGGCAACCCGATGCGACGGTGATCGCGCTCGATCCGAAGACCGGGAAAACGCTGTGGCAATCGGTGGGTGAGAAGAACTGGACCGGCCAACCCATGCTCGGATGGCCCGGTGAACGGACGGTCCAGTGGCGACGCTGGGAGAAGACCGCCAGCTACGCCTCCCTCATCGCCTCGGAAATCCACGGACGGCGCGTGGTTCACGCCCTGACCCGCCAGGGACTCGCGGTACTCGATCCCAAAGACGGCCAAGTGCTCTTCAGCCGTTGGTTCCGCGCCCGGGTGGATGATTCGGTCAATGCCATGACCCCCCTAGTGATCGGGAACGACGTGCTCATCTCCAGCGCCTATTACCGTTCCGGGTCAGTGCTGCTGCGTGGAAGCCCCGGAGCCACGAACTTCACCGAAGTCTGGTCTGGCCTGGGGCTGGAGATGCACTGGAGTCAACCCATCCGGGTCGGGTCCCATCTCTACGGCTTCAGCGGGCGCAACGAGCCCGATGCGGTCTTGCGCTGTGTGGAATACCAGACCGGCACGGTGGCCTGGGAGCGCAGCGAACGCTGGCCGCCCCACAGTGCCGAACAACCCCCGGTCTTCGGCCGCGGATCCTTCATTCTGGCCGAAGGCCGGCTCCTGGCCCTGGGCGAAGGCGGCTTGCTGGGGCTTTTCCAACCCAACCCAGGCCGGTGCGAGGAACTCGGACGCTGGCAAGTGCCCTCGCTGCATTACCCCTGCTGGGCGGGGCCCGTCCTTTCAGGCGGTCTCCTCTACCTGCGCAGCGAAGACCGCCTGGTCTGCCTCGACCTGCGCACCACGGCCAACCCTGAAGGCTTGAAACCGTAACAGGAATCGGTGATCGACCCCGACGCCTCGTCTGCCGTTCCCTCTATCCCCCATGGATCCGTGGCAATCCCCTGAAATCCGGTCGCGACTCGACCTCGCGTTGGCGAGCCATCGTCACTGGACCGGTCGCGATCTGGTCCCTGAACTGCCTGCGATGGGCGCCCCCGAGCGGTACGAAGCCGTGTGGTCGATGCCCAGGGTGTTGGTCTCCCACGGCATCGAAGAGGACCCGATCTTCTGGTACGGAAACCAAGCAGCCCTGAGGCTCTGGGAGCTCGATTGGGAATCCTTCACGCGAACCCCTTCCCGATACACGGCCGAAGCGCCCCTCCGGGAGGAACGTGCCGAACTGCTGGACCGGGTCACACGGGCCGGGTTCATCGACGATTACGCCGGGATCCGCATTTCCCGGACCGGAAAGCGATTTCGAATCCGGCAGGCCGTGGTGTGGAACTTGCGCGACCCGCAGGGCTCTTTCGCCGGCCAAGCCGCTTCGTTCACCGATTGGGAATTTCTACCATGAAGACCGCCGCCATCCTGGGAGCCTCCGCCGACCCTGCCAAATTCGGACACAAGGCCGTCCTTGCCTACGCCCGCCAGGGCTATGCGGTCTGGCCAGTGAACCCCAAGGAACCGCACATCGCCGGCCACCCCGCCTATCGCGACATCGCCTCACTGCCGGGCCGACCTGAGGTGATCAGCGCCTACTTACCGCCCCCCATTTTGCTCGGGCTCCTGCCCGCCATCGCCCAAAGGGGCTGTGACGAGCTTTGGCTCAATCCCGGCACCGACAGCCTGGAAGTGGTCGCGGAAGCTCAACGCCTGGGACTGCCGGTCATCCGGGCCTGCAGCATTGTCGGGCTCGGCCTGTCCCCCAGCCAACTGGGCGATTGAATCACCCGACCGGAATGCGGAAGCCCGCCGTCCCCACACTAGGGCTGGACTGCCGGCGCCGTTGGGGTTCACTCCCGGGATGGCTTCCTTGACCCATGCGCTCATGACTGCCGCCGCCTTGGCCACACTGCCCCTTTCCGCCGCCAAACACCTGCTCTACGTCGGCACTTACACCGGCCCGAAGAGCGAGGGCATCTACGCCTTCCGCTATGACGATAGCACCGGAACCGCCGAACCCCTCGGTCTGGCGGCCAAGTCCGCCAACCCCAGCTTCCTGGCGATCCATCCCAACGGGCGTTTTCTGTATGCGGTCAATGAGACGGACCAATGGCAGGGCAAGCCCGGCGGGTCCGTCAGCGCCTTCGCCATCGACACCGCCACCGGCAAACTGCGCGAACTGAACCAGCAGTCCACGATGGGCGGCAGCCCGTGCCACCTGTCGGTGGATACCACCGGGCATCACGTCTTGGTGGCCAATTACGGCGGTGGCAGCGTGTTGTCCCTGCCCATCCAACCCGATGGCGGCCTGACCAGACACACCTTCCTCTCGCAGCACTCGGGCGGGAGCATGAACCCGGCCCGACAAAAGGAACCGCACGCCCACTCGGTGAATTTGTCGCCGGACAACCGCTTTGCCTATGTTGCCGACCTGGGCACCGACCGCATCCATGCTTATGTGTTCGACCCGGCCCGAGGGTTGACGGCTGCCAAACCCCACCTCGACACCCGCCTGACACCCGGAAGTGGTCCCCGTCATTTCGCCTTCAGCCCCGACGGTCATCACGCCTACGTCATCAACGAGATGCTTTGCACGGTGACGGCTTTCCGGCACGAACCCGCCACCGGCAAACTCTCCGAAGTGGGATCGGTTTCCACGGTCCCGGCCGGGACAGACATGAAGGGGGTGTCGACGGCCGAGGTGAGGGTTCACCCGTCCGGCAAATTCGTCTTCGGCTCAAACCGCGGCCACGATTCCATCGCCGTCTTCACGCGGGATACGTCCACCGGGGCACTGACCCCAGTGGAAGTGCGCAAGATCGGCGGTCAAACGCCTCGGAACTTCACGATCGATCCCTCGGGCCAATTCCTGCTGGCGGCCGGACAAAACTCGCACGACATCCGCTCGTTCCGGATCGATCCGAGCACCGGCAAGCTCACGCCAACGGAGCAACGCTGGGAGGTCGGCTCTCCGGTGTGCCTGCGGTTCGTGCCCCTGAAGTGATTCAAACCCGGTCGGCCCAGCGCGGGTCGGCGGCCAGTTTACGGACCAGGTCCTTGATCTTCTGGGACTCGGACTTGGAGGCCACCAAGGTGGCGTCATCGGTGAGCACCAAGATGCTGTCCTTCACCCCGACCAGGGTGATGGGAGTGCGCCCGCGGGTGCGACCATCGAAGACGATGTTGCGGGCCGAATCCACGTGCACCAGATCGCCGACGGCGGCATTGCCTTCGGCATCTTGCTTGAGGTGGCGGGCCAGTGCCGGCCAAGCCCCCAGGTCATCCCAGTCGAAACGCCCATCGGCCATGACCACGTTCTGAGCCTTTTCCATCAAGGCGAAATCAACGCTGATCTTCCGAATCTCCGGATATTCTTGAGCCAATACTGTTTCGAGGCGCTTGGGCCCCTTGGCGGCCGCAGCAAACCAGCGCTGGCAGGCTTGGTGCATCTCCGGCTGGTGCACGGACAACGCGTTGGTGAGAGTCACAAACGACCACACGAACAGGCCGGCGTTCCAGCGGTAATGCCCCGAGGCGAGGTATTCTTGGGCCTTTTCCAGGGAGGGTTTTTCGACAAACCGTTCGACCTTGAAGAAGGGGGTCTTGAGCGCCTTGCCCGCTGCGGGTGCCGGCAAGGCATTCCCGGAATGGATGTATCCATAGCCGGTCTCCGGGCCCGTGGGCTGGATCCCGATGGTGACGATCACCTGCCCGCGCGCGGCCACGTCCAAGGCGTCGGAGAGCACCTGGCGAAAACCCTTCTCGTCGTGGATGACATGGTCAGCCGGTAGCACCGCCATGACCGCGGTTGTGGAACGCGCCCCGACCACCGCCGCCCCCAATGCGACCGCGGCACAGGTGTCACGCCCCACCGGCTCGCCGATGACGTTTTCTTTGGGCAACTCCGGCAATTGCCGCCGGACCTCGGCCGCCTGAACGGCATTGGTGATGATGAGAATGTTGGCCAGCGGCACCAAGGGTCGTACCCGATCCACGGCCTGCTGCAGAAAGGAACGCCCCCCCAAGAGGCGAATGAGTTGCTTGGGGGTCTTCTCACGGCTCACAGGCCAGAACCGCTCGCCTCGCCCACCGGCCATGATGATGACGAAGCGGTCTGCCGACCCACTGCGGGCGACCGGTGCGGCGGGCGAAGACTTCTTTCGGGACACCGGCCGGGATGTCGCCGCGGGGACAACCTTGGCCGTCTTGGTTGCCTGGACGCTCTTGGCAGTCGCCTGGATGGCCGCCGGAGAGGGCTGAGCCGGAGGGCGGGAAACCGGCTTGGCGGTGCGGGCCGACTTCTTGGAGGGCATGCGCTTCATGGGTTGTATTGTCGGGTCATCGAACACCAGGAACGACTCCGGCTCCAAGGGTTTCGTTCGACAACCGCGCAGGGTCACAGGATCACAAAGGCCGAATGCCCGCCTGCCACTCCAGTTCGAAGCCGTCCTCACGGAGCCGCTTCTGGAACTCGACCGTCAGGTCCGCCCGGGCATGGACCGCGGCCGGCGTGAGCTTGCGATCCACGCAGAAGGCGGCCAATGCCCCGGCGGCCTCTCCGATGTTCCACTCCACCGGGTGCAATCGGTAGCACCCATTGGCAATGTGGGTGACCCCCAGGCACTTGCCCGC